>NZ_JBFBDO010000086.1:0-35701 GCF_040683335.1 Kitasatospora sp. NPDC093806 | reverse complement strand
TCGGCCCCCGAGCAGTGGGGGCCGACCCGTCGGCGTCATTCTGCTGCCAGGCACCTGCCCGGAGCTGCGGCTAGCTGCCCGGACTCAGGCCAGCGAAGCCATCCAGGCCTCGACGTCCGCGGCGCGGCGCGGCAGGCCGGCCGAGAGGTTCTCGTTGCCGTCCGCGGTGACCAGGATGTCGTCCTCGATCCGCACGCCGATGCCGCGGTACTCCTCGGGGACGGTCAGGTCGTCCTGCTGGAAGTACAGGCCGGGCTCGACGGTGAGCACCATGCCCGGCACGAGCAGCGCGTCGACGTGCTCCTCGGTGCGCGAGTGGGCGCAGTCGTGGACGTCCAGGCCGAGCATGTGGCCGGTGCCGTGCAGGGTCCAGCGGCGCTGCAGGCCGAGCTCCAGGACCTTCTCGACGTCGTACACCGAGGCGTCCAGCAGGCCCCAGGCGAGCAGCCGCTCGGCGAGCACCCGCTGCGAGGCCTCGTGGAAGTCGCGGAACCGGCCGCCGGGCCGCACGGCCGCGATGCCGGCCTCCTGCGCGTCGTAGACCGCGTCGTAGATCTTCCGCTGGAGCTCGTCGAACCGGCCGTTGATCGGCAGGGTGCGGGTGACGTCGGCGGTGTAGAGGGTGTCGGTCTCCACGCCGGCGTCCAGCAGCAGCAGCTCGCCGGGGCGGACCTCGCCGTCGTTGCGGACCCAGTGCAGGGTGGTGGCGTGCGCGCCGGCGGCGCAGATCGAGCCGTAGCCGACGTCGTTGCCCTCGACCCGGGCGCGGCGCCAGAAGGTGCCCTCGATCCAGCGCTCGGAGGTGGCGACGGCCTGGCCGAGCTCGCGGACGCAGTCGGTGAAGCCCTTGACGGTGGCGGTGCAGGCGGCGCGCAGCTCGCCGATCTCCCACTCGTCCTTGACCAGCCGCAGGCCGCTCAGGAACTCCTTGAAGCCGGCGTCCCGGTCGGCGTCCAGCACCTCGGCGAGCGCGGCCTCCAGGCCGGCGTCGTAGCCGCGGACGATCCGGGTCGGCGCGGCGCCGTCCTTGGCCCGCTCGGCGATCTCGTCGGCGGCCTTGCGGACGTCGCGGACCGGCAGGCCGAGCAGCTGCTCCTGCTCGGTGAGGCTGTACCGGCGGCCGACCCACAGCTCGCCGTAGCCGTCCAGCCAGAACTCGCCGTTCTCGCGGTCGGAGCGGGGCAGCAGGTAGAGCGCGAACGCGTGGCCGGCGTCGCCGGTGGGCTCGCCGACCAGCACGGCGTCCTCGGTCCGGTCACCGGTGAGGTGGACGTACTCGCTGGCGGCGCGGAAGTCGTAGTCGGTGTCGTTGGCCCGGACCTTGAGGGTGCCGGCCGGGACCACCAGGCGCTCGCCGGGGAAGGCGGCGGACAGCTTGGCGCGGCGCTCGGCGGCGTAGCGGGCCTGCGGGACCGGCTCCAGGCCGTGCAGCTCGGTGTCGGCCCAGCCGGTCTTCATCGAGGCGGCCAGTTCGTCGGAGACCTCGGAGTAGAGGCCGTTCTTGCGGCCCTTGAACTCCTGGGGTTCCTCGTCGCCGCCGGCGGCCTCGGGGTTCTCGGCCACTGCCGGGGTGCGGTCCTCGGTCACGTACGTCGCCTCCTTGCGCGTGGTGCTGCCGCCCCGGGCCTGTCGGATCGCGACAGCCGTGGGCGGCCGTGCGTCCATGGTACGGACGCCCGGCCGCCCGACCGTTCGGGGTCGCACCGGGAGCGCCGCAGGTCACGCGGTGGGTCGGCGCCGTCGCGGGCTGTTCCGGGCGCTTCCCCGGGCGCTCTTCGGGGCGCCGCCGCGGGCTACTCGAAGCGGGCCGCGAGCAGCATCAGGTCGTCGGTGGCCGGCGCGGGACCGGCCGGCCCGACGGCGTCCCGGCCCGCCGCGTCCCGGCCCGCGGCGTCCGCACCGGCGGCGGCGGCCGCGGCGACGGCCACCCGCTCGGCGCAGACCGCCAGCAGGTGCGCGCACAGCCGGTCGGGGTCGATCCGGACGTCGCGCGGGGCGTCGGCGGCGGCCCGGCGCAGGGCGGCCTGCCCGGTGTGCAGGGTCGGGCCGAACCGGCGGGCCAGGCCCTCGGTGTAGAGCACCAGGGTGTCGCCGCGTTCGGCGGTGAACTCGACGCCGGGCGCCTCCCAGCAGGACAGCATGCCGAGCGGTGCGGAGAGCGAGGTCTCGACGAACTCGGCGCCGTACCGGGTGACCAGCACCGGCGGGCAGTGGCCGGCCCCGGCCAGGGTGACCCGGCGCTCCTCCGGCTCCACCCAGGCGTAGACGGCGGTGGCGCTGCGGGCCGGCTCGGTGGTCTTGAGCAGCAGTTCGAGGTCGCCGAGGACGGACACCGGGTCCTCGCCCTCCAGCACCGCGTACGCCCGCAGCGCGGCCCGGACCCGGCCCATCGCGGCGGCCGCGCCGGGGGCGGAGCCCGGTCCGGCGCCCGGCCCGTCGCCGGAGACCGAGCCGACGGTGAGGCCGACGGTGCCGTCCGGCAGCGGGATGGCGTCGTACCAGTCGCTGCCGCTGGAGCGGTCCAGGCCGGCCGGGACCAGCCGGGCGGCCAGCCGGAGGCCGGCGGGCTGGGGCAGGCGGTCGGGCAGCAGGCCGCGGCGCAGCGCCTCGGTGGTGCGCCGGACCTTCTCCGCGTCGAGCTGCTTGGCCAGCAGCGGGGCGGCCACCTCGCAGTAGCGGCGGGCCAGCTCGCGCTGGCGGTCGGTGGGGTCGGCGGGCGCGTCGTAGAACCAGAGGGCGGCGGCCAGCGGGCCGTCCTCCTCGGTGGCGAGCGGCAGTCCGTAGCAGCCGCCGAGGTGGAGGTCGGCGGCGAGTTCGCGGAGCCGGGCGCCGATCGCCGGATCGGTGGCGAGGTCGGGGGAGTGCAGCTCGACGGGCCGGTCGTGGGCGCGCAGCAGCCGGGCGACCAGGCTCTGCTCGGGCGGGACGGTCTCCAGCGAGCCGAGGCTGGCGCGGTCCAGGCCGAGGCCGAGCGGCTGGCTGGGGCCGCCGCCGGGCAGCGCGGTGACCAGCAGGGCGCGGTCGGCGCCGAGCAGCGCGGTGCCGGAGGCCAGCACGGCCGTCAGGGTGGCGTCGAGGCCGCGGGCGCGGGCGAGCCGCTCGGTGTGCTCGTGCAGGCTGGTGAAATCGGACAGGCGTCCGGCCAAACGGTCCTGCACACCGGGCGCGGCGGCGGGCGCGGCGGGCGCGCTCCGGCCGTCGGCCGGACCGGGGGCGTCCGGACCGGGGGCGTCGGCGGCCCGGCCCGCCGCCGGGCCGTGGAAGCCCGGCGGATCGAGCACGGAGAGCCCGCTGGTGCCGCCGGGCTCGGCCGGCTCGGAGGACGTCGACGGTGGGGGGGACTCGGTCATGCCGCCACTCCTGACGCGGTGGTACGTGTCACGCGGATCATCCGGAACCCCCATGTACGGCCGTTTTGGAGCGAGTACGGCCAAAAGGGCGCGTTCGCCTCGATTCGCTACTACTCGTCATTGATCGACAGCAATGCCACCACTTCTACACAGGCCATTCGGGGCATGTCCAGAGTCATGACAAGGCCGGTGGCCGGTTCTCCGCGCCGCCGGGTCCGGCTTGGGGGCGCGTGCGGTCGGTGCGCGCGCCGGTCCGTCGCGCCGCACCCGCCGGTCCGTCGCCCCGCGCCCGCCGCCGACGGCGTCCGGGCATGGAGCGGCCGGTGAGCGGGCAGAACCGTGGGGACGGCTCCGGCGGCCGTCCGGATCGTATGCTCCCGCCGCCGGCCGGCCGGCTCGGCCGGAAGCGACTCACTCGTACGGTGGAACCAACCGCGCCCGGGCGGCGTCCATCCGGTCGCATACGGGATTCTCGTTCCAAGGGCTGTTCTATTCCCACGGCCCTTTCACATCGTGCTCCACCGCGTGCCCCGCGCCCGCGTCGTTGTCCGCACCGCCGTTCGCACCGCCGTCCGCCCCGCCCGCCGTCGGCTTCCAGCCCCGGTTCCGCCGCCCGGTTCACCGCCCGGCTCTCCGTCCGGGCCCCGGTTCGGCCTCGGGCCGGTCCGACGCAGCCGGACGCGCGGCGGCGGCCCGGCCGGGGTCGCGGTCGGAGCCATCGAGCGGTCACGGAAAGGAACGGGTGCCAATGCGCGACAACCCACTGCGCGACGACCCGAGGAACCGGTCGGCGGCCCGGGCGGCCCGGCTGGCCGCGGCCCTGACGGCCGCCACCGAGCACCGCTGGCCCGTGGTCCCCGGCACGCGGCTCGTCGGCGGGCACTGCTCCTGCGGCGACCCGGACTGCCCGGCGCCCGGCGTCCACCCGCACGACCCGCCGCTGCTCGCGGCCACCACCGATGCCCGGATGGTGCGTTGGTGGTGGGAGCAGCGCTTCCCGGACGCCCCGGCGCTGCTCGCCACCGGGCGGACGGTCTCGGCGGTCAGCCTGCCGGCGGCGGCCGGCGCCCGCGCGCTGGCCTACCTCGCGGCGCTCCGGCTGCGGCTCGGCCCGGTGCTCGCCATGCCCGGCCGGTACGCGATGCTGGTCGCCCCCTACTCGCTCGACGCGCTCGGCGAGATGCTCGTCCAACTCCCTTGGGTGCCGGGCTCGTTGCGGTACCACGGGAGCGGCGGCTTCCTGCCGCTGCCGCCCGGCGGCGGGGACGGGGACCGGGTGCGCTGGGTCCTGCCGCCCCGTCAGGGCGCCGACGGCGGCGTCTGGCTGCCCCAGGTCGGGCCGCTGCTGGGCGAGTTGGTGGAGGCGGCGGTCCAGCTGGACAGCGGCCGCTCGGCGTACTGATCGGGCACGGTGCACCCGCCCCGGCGTGGGCCGTTCGGAAAAACAAAAGATCCGGCCGCTGGCGACGGGGGATGCACCAGCGACCGGACTCTTTAGACAGTAACAAGGATCTGCGCCCGCGCCAATTTCCAAGACGCCCTCGCAGCCCGGAAATTGCGGGTCGCGGGCGACAATGTGACGCGTATCACGTCGATCCGCCGGGCGTGCGCCCGGTGTTCCGTCCGCCTTTAGTTCAGGGTGACCTGACGGTTCACCAGGTTCGCGCGGGCCTTGCGCTCGTCGGCGGTCAGCGGCGCCGGGTCGGCCAGCGTCGCGGCGAGCCGCTCGGCGAACTCGGCGGCCGGCTTCTCGCAGTCGGCCGCGGTCATCGCCAGCGGGAGGTCCCAGACCGGCACGGTCAGGCCGTGCGCGCGGAACGAGCCGACCAGGCGGGTGTCGTCGCCGAGCGAGGACTGCTCGGCGGTGGTCAGCCGGGCCAGCGCGTCCAGCAGTTGCTCCTCCGGCACGGTCATCACCCAGCGCAGGTGGTTCTTGTCCGGGGTGCCGCACCAGTAGGCGGAGTCGACGCCGGTGAGCTTCTCGGTCGGGATCGCCGAGGCGTTGGCGCGCTCCAGCGAGGCGGCCACCTCGCCGGTGGCGGTCTCGGCGTCCTCCAGCCAGAACTCGAAGCCGGCGTGCACGGCCGGCTCGAACGCGGCGGTGGGGTCGAGCAGGTCCTGCAGGCGGCGGCCGCCCGGGACGGTCCGGCGGGCCGGCACCGGGTTGCCCGGCTCGGCGGCCAGCGCCAGCTCCAGCGCGTCCGCCAGGTCGCGGCTCAGGTCACCCGAGGCCGACTGGGTCTGCAGGCCCAGCAGGATCGAGCCGTCCTGGCGGCGCAGCGCCGGCCAGGCCAGCGGCAGCACGGTCGCCAGGGTGACCGACGGCACCTCGCCGTTCGCGGTCCCGGCGACGCCGGCGGCCAGCGTCAGCGGCACGGTGGCGGCGGGCACCAGCTCGCGCAGCGCGACCCAGTCCGCCTCGCCCGGCAGGCCCTCGAACGGGCGGTGCACCAGCTCCTGCACGGCGTGCGAGGCCTCGCGGCCGTGGCAGGCCTTGTAGCGGCGGCCCGAGCCGCAGGGGCAGTCCTCGCGGGCCCCGACCACGGGGATCTCGCCCGTGACGGCGGGGGTGGACTGGGTGCGCTGCGGCGCCTTCTTGGCGGCCTTCTTGCCCATGGTGCGGCTCTCCCGGGAACGGTGGTGTTGTGCTCCGGGCAGCCTACTGACGTTCCCCGGGCGCGTGGCGCACGCCGGGGTACGGGGGGAGGGGCGGGGACGGACCGGGGACGGGCACGGGCGGGACGCGCCGGGGTGCGGCCGGGGGCGCCCCCGGCCGGCTTCAGGCGCTGCGGGGCGCGCCGCCCGTCCGCCGGGCGTGCCGGGCCCGCGCGGGCAGGGCCGCCCACACCGTCACCTCGCCGGGGGCGTCGCGCACGCCCCAGTCACTGGCCAGCTGGTCCACGATGCTCAGACCGCGGCCGCCGTGCGAGGTCAGCGAGGGGCTGCCCGGCGACGGCCGGGTCTGCGCCCCGCCGTCGGTCACCTCCAGGGTGAGCACCCCGTCGGCGTGCATCTGCCAGCGGACCAGTACGCCGCCCGGCGCCTCGCCGCCCTCCGGCGCGCCCTCGCCCGGTGCGCCGTCGCCCGGTGCGTTGGCCGGGCCCGCCGCCGCGGCGGTCCGGGACGGGACGCCGACCAGCAGCGGCTCCACGACCTCGGCCCGGGTGCCCCGGCCGAGCGCGGGCAGCGGCCCGAGCGGCCGGGCGTAACGACAGGCGTTGCTCAAAAGCTCGGAAAGGATCAGAACGGCATCATCAATGACCGGCTCCGGTATCTCCCGGTCTCCCAGATCTCGACGCAGTCGGCGCCGTGCGACCCCGACACTCGCTGGGCCGTGCGGCACTGCCATGGTCGATGAAGTCGGCACTTCACGCGCCACCATCAACGCCACCCCCGGACCTCCTTCAGCGTATGCCGAGGGATGGATGCCCCTTGGCAATACGTCGGAAACGACCGCGCGACGATCCCGCGCGGACATTTCAGACCGGTCCACCGTCGGTGCGCGACAGGTGATTCGGCGCTCACCCTCCGTCGTGAAAGTGTATGAATTGCTGCAGAAATCGTTGCCGGAAGGTTTGAGTCCCTACCAAAACGGTCAACGGGCCCCAGTGGTTGAACGGTTCACCAGGATCCACCGGGGTTCACCGGCGTTAACCTCCGGTCACCGGCGTTCACCGGTCTTCACCGGCGTTCACGGTGTTTCGGCCGCGCGGTTCACCGGCCGAGCTGGGCCAGTACCTCCGCCGGGCGGTTGGTGATGATCGCCGACACCCCGAGCTCCAGGCAGAGCTCGACGTCGGCCGGCTCGTCCACGGTCCAGACGTGCACCTGGTGGCCCAGCTCGCGCAGCCTGGTCACCAGCCCGGGCCGGGCCCGCACCAGGTCGATGCCGGGACCGGCGATCCACGCCCCGCCCGGCAGCGGCGCGCCCGGGCGCAGCCGCCCGCGCAGCGCCAGGCCGCGCTCGAACAGGAACACCCGCGGGTACTGCGGCGCGGCGGCCGTCACCCGGGCCAGCGCCAGCGAGGAGAAGCTCATGATCCGGGCCCGCGGCCCGGTCGGGGCGGCGTCCGGGTCCGCGCCGGTGCCCGCGCCGCCGATCCCGAACCGGTCCAGCGTCCGCAGCAGCTCGGACTCCACCCGGCCGCGGAACCGGACCGGGTGCTTGGTCTCGATCGCGAGGTCCACCGGGCGCCCGCAGTCCACGACCAGCTCCAGCAGGCTCTCCAGCCGCAGCACCCCGCGCAGCTCCGGGTCCTCGCTCGGGCGCCCGGTCTTCCAGGCGCCGAAGTCGTGCGCCTCCAGCTCGGCCAGCGTCATCGCGGACACCGTGCCCCGGCCGTCCGAGACCCGGCCGATCCGGCGGTCGTGCACGCAGACCAGCTGCCCGTCGGCGGTCACCCGGACGTCGCACTCCAGCGCGTCGGCGCCCTCGGCGAGCGCCCGGCGGTAGGCGGCGAGGGTGTGCTCGGGCAGGGCGTGCGAGGAACCGCGGTGGGCGATCACCTGGACCGGCGGAGCGGTGCGGGTGGTCGGGAGCGAGACATCAGGGCTGGTCACGCCGTCCACGATAAGCCGCGGAGGTGACACGAAAGCGAAGACGGCCCCAACCTGCGGGGCCGTCTTCGTCACTCGGGCGGGAGGGGGCGGGGGTCGGTGCGCGCCCTCGCCGGGGGTCAGCGCGCGCCCTCGCCGGGGGTCAGCGCGCGGCCACGGCCCGGCCCCGGGTGAACGGGGTGAGCACCCAGGTGGCCAGCGCGGGCACCAGGAAGCCGAACAGCGAGGCCGAGGTCCACTCCTGCGGGGTGAAGTGCAGCGCCTCCTGCGCGGAGGTCCAGAGGTCCGTCCACCAGCCGGCCACCGCGGTCGGCGCGATCAGCTGGTAGGTGGCGAAGCCGAGCGCCCACGGCAGCAGCATCAGCCAGCGGGACGGCGCGTCGTCGGCGAGGTTCCAGCCGCGCCGGCCGGCGCCGAGGAAGTAGTCGACCGCCAGCACCGCGAACATCGGCACGAAGACCGAGCCGATCAGCCCCAGGAAGGCGTAGTACGAGTCGGTGAACTCGGTGATCTGCAGCGCGAGCACGGTGATCAGCACGCCGGTGCCGCCGGTCAGCACCCGGCGGTCGACCTTCGGCAGCAGGTTGTGCACCGACATCGCGGTCGAGTACACGTTGGCGAAGGACTGGTCGGTCTCGCGCAGCACCAGCACCAGCAGGAACAGCCAGCCGGCCCACACGCCCAGGAACGAGTCGAAGATCCGGCCGGCGTCCCCGTCCGCCTGGAGCAGCGCCAGCAGGCCCAGCACGTAGCACCAGACCTGGGCCAGGGTGTAGCCGGTGAAGCTGCCCCAGAACGCCGAGCGCGGGGTGCGCGAGTGCCGGGTGTAGTCGGCGGCCAGCGGCACGAAGGAGATCGACACCGCGATCATCGCGTCGGTGGCCTTCAGGAAGCCGTGCCAGTTGCCCGCGCCCGGGTCGGACACGCCGTGCCGGCCCAGCTGGACGGTGAAGTACACCATCGCGACCGCCACCGCGGCGGCGACGAAGCGGCGCAGCACCGCGATCGCGCCGAGCGGCCAGATGGTCAGCGCGGTGGTCACGGCGCCGGCCAGGACGACGAAGACCCAGCGGTAGCCCTCGGTGCCGGCGACGGTCTGCGCGCCGAGCGCGATCGTCAGCAGCTCGTAGACGCCCCAGCCGACGCACTGGACGATGTTGAGCACCGTCGGCACGTAGGAGAGCCGGGTCCCGAACAGTCCGCGCAGGTTGGCCATGGCCGGGGCGCCGGTCCGGGCGCCGATCAGCGCGGCCACCGCGAGCATCGCGGTGCCGACCACGGTGCCGGCCACGATCGCGGTCACGGCGGCGGCCAGCGACAGCTCGCTGCCCTGGGCGCCGAGCACGGTGGCGGCGGTGGTGAAGCCGATCAGTGAGACGCCGAGGTTCATCCAGAGCGCGAAGTGGTCGCGGAAGCGCAGCGTGCGCGGCGGCGCGGTGTCCAGCACCAGCGGCGCCTCGACCCGGTGCGGGTGGTCCGCCACGGCGGTGGCGGTGGCCGCGGCCCCGGTGGCGTCCGCGGTCGCCCGGGAACCGGGGACGGCTCCCGCGGCGTCCGAGGTCGGGGGGACGTTCCCGGACGCGGGCGCGCCCGAGGACGAGGATGACGAAGCAGGCGGCATGGCCGTTCACTCCCTACGCCGGCATTACCCGGACAGGTTCCGGCGGTCTGCGCCCCCTCGACGGCAGCCCACGGAACCCGTGGCGTACGGTCGACCGGCGCACTCTCAGCCTGGTCGGTCCAAGCTCCCGCGTGTCAGTTTGGAGCGACAGGCTAACCGGCGTGGGGGAGAACGCCAAGGCGGAGCGGGTGCGCGGGCCGCCGGTGGGCTGTCTGGCCCGGCTAAGGATTCTTATGAGTTCTTCAGAAGGCTCCTTACGGCAATCGAATCGGGTGTGCGAAAAACTATGGTTGTTGGTCCTGTCAGCTATGGAGGTCGTCCGTGAGCACCGAGCGCGAGGTTGGGTCCACCGGGCCGCAGGGGGAGCAGCCCTCCGGCCAGGGGGTGGTGGGTCCCGCTCCTGACGGTCCGGCGCAGCAGTCTGCCGCCGGTCCCGCCCCCGCAGCGACGCCCGCGGCCGACCAGCCGGCCCCGGCGGCCCCGGCCGCCGAGGGGGGTTCCGGCGGGTTCACGCCCACCGTGGCCTTCGGCAAGGTCCCGGCCCCGGACCCGGCGCCCGCCGCGCCCACCGCGCCCGCTCCGGTCCCTCCGGTCGCCGAGGCGCCCACCGCGCCGGCCCCGGCCGCCGCGCCCGGCTACCTCGACGCCCCGCCGCCGGTGCTGCCCCCGGCCCCGGCCCCGGCGGCGCCCGCCGCCCCGGCCGCCCCGGTCGGCAACCCGTACGCCACCCCGGCGCCCGGCACCCCGGTGCCCCCGCTCGCCGCGGCGCACGACCCGTACGGCACGCACGCCACGCACGCCGGGCAGGCAGCGCTCGGCGCGCCCGCCGCACACGCCGCGCACGACCCGTACGGCGCCCCGGCCGCGCCGCACGCCCCCGGCGCGACCGGCCAGCACCACCACCCCTTCGGCGCGGGCCAGCCGCTCGGCGGCTGGGGCGGCGCGCACGACATCACCCCCGGCGCGCCCGGCACCCCGGGCGGCCCCGGCGGCCCGCTCGGCTACCCCGGTGAGTACCCCGGCGCCCCCGGCGGCCCGCGCAAGAAGCGCGGCGGCCTGATCGCGCTGGTCGCGGCCGTCGCGCTGATCGCCGGCGTGGCCGGCGGCGCGGTCGGCGTGGTCGTCGCGGACCGCGACGACGTCAAGGTCAGCGCCAAGGCCGACCACAGCTCCACCACCGTCCAGGCCAACAACACGCAGAAGAACGAGCCCGCCCCCGGTTCGGTGGCCGGCATCGCGCAGAAGGCGCTGCCCAGCGTCGTCACCATCAAGGCGCAGGGCAACGGCGAGTCCGGCACCGGCACCGGCTTCGTCTTCGACACCGAGGGCCACATCCTCACCAACAACCACGTGGTCGCGCCGGCGTCCAGCGGCGGCAAACTGACCGTCAAGTTCGCCGACGGCAGCTCCTACAACGCCTCCGTGCTCGGCCGCGCCGAGGGCTACGACGTCGCCGTCATCAAGCTCGACAGCCCGCCCAAGGGCAAGCTGACGCCGCTTCCGCTGGCCGACTCCGACAAGGTCAACGTCGGCGACTCCACCATCGCCATCGGCGCCCCGTACGGCCTGGAGTCCACCGTCACCACCGGCATCATCAGCGCCAAGGACCGCCCGGTCGCCTCCGGCGACGAGACCGGTGCCCAGGCTTCCTACATGAACGCGCTGCAGACCGACGCCTCCATCAACCCCGGCAACTCCGGCGGCCCGCTGCTCGACTCCGGCGGCGCGGTGATCGGCATCAACTCGGCGATCCAGTCCAACACCTCCAGCAACGGCCGGGCCGGCTCGATCGGCCTCGGCTTCGCGATCCCGATCAACCAGGCCAAGTGGGTCGCCGACACCCTGATCAAGACCGGCAAGCCGGTCTACGCCAAGCTCGACGTCCTGCGCAACGACGACTACAAGGGCGACGGCGCGCAGATCCAGACCCGCGACGTCCAGGGCCAGTCGGCCGTCACCCCCGGCGGCGCCGCCGACAAGGCCGGCCTCAAGCCCGGCGACGTCATCACCAAGCTCGGCGGCTCCCCGATCGAGAACGGCCCCGCCCTGGTCAGCAAGATCTGGACGCACAAGCCCGGCGAGACCGTCGACGTCGAGTACACCCGCAACGGCCAGACCTTCACCACCAAGGTGACCCTCGGCGAGCGCGTCGGCGACAACTGACCCCCACCCACCCCCGAAACCCGGTGCACCGAACCCCGCCGGACCCGTTAGGCTGACCTCCGCCTGGAGAGCTGCCCGAGCGGCCTAAGGGAACAGTCTTGAAAACTGTCGTGCGGTGACCCCGTACCGTGGGTTCGAATCCCACGCTCTCCGCTGGTAGGAGAAACCACCTGCTCAAGGCGGGTGTCGACATCACGTCGGCACCCGCCTTCGGTGTTTTCGGGGGTGGTGGCGGGGGCCCGGTGGGGTGGGGTGGTGTCCGGTTTCACCTGAACGGGGGGTTTGGGGGGAGAGCGTCCTCTTGTGGGGGTCCGGGGTCCGTGTGTCCGGGTGTCAGGGGCGAACGGCCCAGGGCCTGGCGAGGAGAGACGGATGGCCTGGTACCCCGGTGCGGAGAAGATGGAGCTCCAGCCCGAGTCGGACGAGCAGCCGGAGATCACGCCGACGCAGGTGATCTTCCACAGCGTGGCGGCGCCGTGGACGCCGCGGCGGATGTACGAGTACTGGAGGGACTCGACCAACCTGGAGTCGCACTTCGGGGTGGGCTACGACGGCTGCGTGGGGCAGTTCGTCGGCACCCAGACCCGGGCCGACGCCAACATGCACGCCAACCGCCGGGCCGACGGCACCGGGGCGGTGAGCGTGGAGTCGGCCAGTGACGACCGGAGCACCGATCCGTGGACGGACGCCCAGGTCAGGGCGCTGGTCGCGCTCGGGGTCTGGCTGCACCAGCGGCACGGCATCCCGCTGCGGGCCTGCCCGTCCTGGGACGCGCCCGGCTTCGGGGTGCACCGGATGTTCCCCGAGTGGTCGGACGGCGGGACGGCCTGCCCGGGGGACGTCCGCGAGCGGCAGTTCCACGAGCTGGTGCTGCCCGGCATCGTCGCGGCGGCCGGCGGCGCCCCGCTGCCCCCGCCGCGCGCGGAGACCGGCCCGGCCCGGTACCGGGTCACCATCAACGGGCTGGAGTACGGCTACGGCGCGCACGGGCCGCAGGTCCGGGAGGTGGGCGAGGCGCTCGTCCGGCAGGGCTTCGGGCGGCACTACCAGTCCGGTCCGGACGAGGACTGGCGGGACCAGGACACCCTCAACTACCAGGACTTCCAGCACAGTCTGGGGTACTCCGGCCCGGACGCCGACGGGGTGCCGGGCGAGGGCTCGCTGCGTCGGCTGCTCGGCCGGCTGCCCTCGCCGCGCCGGGTCTCGCTGGCCCACGTGGTCGCGGCGGCCCGCACCGACCCGGGCGCCGAGCAGGGCCACCAGACGTACGGCGGCGAGGTGCGGATCGTCGAACAGGCCCTGGCGGACGAGGGGTTCCTGGAGCAGCGCTGGGTGGACGGTTCGCTCGGCTCCCGGACGGTGCAGGCGTACGCGGCCTTCCAGCGCAGCCTCGGCTACGCGGGGGAGGCGGCCGACGGGATCCCCGGGCAGCGCAGCCTGCGGGCGCTGGGCGACCGGCGGGGGTTCGACGTGACGGACTGACCGTTCGGGGGCGGCGAGGTCTCCGGGGCTTGACCATGACACGGTGTGAGGCCCTCCACTGGAAGGACCATGTTGAACATCGGAGACTTCGCCAAACACGGCCGGGTGTCGGTCCGCATGCTGCGCCACTACGACGCGATCGGACTGCTCCGGCCGGCCCGGGTCGACCCGGTCAGCGGCTACCGCTGCTACCGGGCCGCCCAGCTCGCCCGGCTCAACCGCGTCATCGCGCTCAAGGACCTCGGCTTCACGCTGCAACAAGTGCGGGCCGTCCTGGACGAGGAGGTGGACGCGGTCGAGCTGCGCGGCATGCTGCGGCTGCGGCGGGCCGAACTCGCCGCGGCGATGGCGGCGGACGCCCAGCGGCTGTCCCGGGTCGAGGCGAGGCTCCGGACGATCGAGAGTGAGGGGACCATGTCCACGCACGATGTCGTGGTGAAGCGGGTGCCGTCGGTGCGGGCGGCCGAGCTGACGGGGGTGGCGGCGAGCTACGAGCCGCAGGACATCGGACCGGTGATCGGCCCGCTGTTCGAGGAGCTGTGCGGCCGGCTCGCGGCGGCCGGGATCGACGGGACCGGGCCGTCCGTCGCCCGGTACGAGGACACCGGGGAGGGCGACGGCTCGGTGCTGATCCGGGTGGCCGTGCCGATCGCGGCCCCGGTGGACCCGGCCGGGGAGCACGGCTTCGCGGTGGTCGACCTGCCGGCCGTCGAGGAGGCGGCGACCGTCGTGCACCGCGGCTCGATGGACGGGGCCCTGGGCTCGTTCCAGGCGCTGGCGCGGTTCATCGAGGAGAACGGCTACCGCTCGACCGGGTACGCCCGGGAGCTCTACCTGGAGTGCCCGGACGATCCGGCGGGCTGGGTGACCGAGCTTCAGGAGCCGGTCACCCGCGGGTAGTCGGCAAGGGTGGTCGGCCCGGGCGGTCCGGCGCTTGCCCTCGACCCGGTCGAGGGTCCTAGCGTCGGCGGGCATGACCACCACCACCGGTGCCCGAACGGCCGGCCGTGCCGCCCGCCCCGCCCGGGCGGCACTGCCCCGGCCCTACCTGCTCTGGCTGGCCGGCGCCCAGGCCGGGGCGCTCGGCGACGCCGCGCTCGCCTTCGCCCTCGGCTGGGCCGCCGCCGCGCACGGCGGTGGCGCGGCCGGGCTGGTGCTGACCGCGATCACCGTGTCGCGGACGGCGCTGGTCCTGGTGGGCGGCGCGGTGGCGGACCGGCTGGGCGCCCGCCGGGTGATGCTCGCCGGGGACGCGGTGATGCTGGTCGCGACCCTGCTCCTGGCGGCGGTCGCGGGCGGCTGGGGGACCCCGCTCGGGCTGCTGGTCGCGGCGGCGGTGGTGGTCGGGGTGGTGGACGCGTTCTACCTCCCGGCGAGCGGGTCGATGCCGCGCCGGCTGGTGGACACCGGGCAACTGCCGCGCGCCCTGGCGCTGCGGCAGGCGGGCGGACAGCTCGCCGCGCTGCTCGGGGCGCCGCTCGGCGGGGCGCTGGTCGCCCTGGGCGGGCTGCCGGGGGCCGCGCTGCTGGACGCGGCAAGCTTCGCCGTCGTCCTGCTGGTGCTGCTGCGGGTGCCGGTCCGGCGCGATGCGGCGGGCGACGCGGCGGGCGTCGCGGCGGTCGACGTGGCCGGTGCCCGGACGCCGGAGCGGCCGGAGCGGCCGGGGCTGCTGCGCGAGGCCGCCGCCGGGGTCCGCTCGGCGGTGCGGGACCGGCTGTTGCGGGCGGCGCTGCTGCTCACCGGGGCCGCGGCGGGGGCCCTGCTGCCGGTGGTCGCGCTGCTCGCGCCGCTGCTGGCGCGGACGTACGGGTGGGGCGCCGGGGCGGCCGGTCTGGTGGCGGGCGGGCAGGGCGCGGGGGTGCTCGTGGTGGCGGGCCTGCTGTCCTGGCGGGGCCCCGGCACCGGGGCCGGATCCGGTGCCGGAGCGGGGAGCCGGGCCGGGGTCGGCGCGGCGGCCGGGCTCTGCGTGGCCTCGGCGGGGATCGCGCTGCTGGCCTGGGCGCCGGGGCCGGCGGCGGCCGTGGCGGGCGGGGTGGTGACGGGCGCGGGCTCCGGACTGTTCGCCTGCCGGATCGGCCCGCTGCTGCTGGGCGCGGCGCCGGACGATCAGCTCTCCCGGGTGCAGGCGCTGCTGACCCTGGTGCAGAGCGCGGCGCTGGTGCTCTCGACCGGGGCGCTTGGTCTGCTCGCCGACGCGGTCGGCCCCCGTACGCCCACCGCGCTCTGCGCGCTGGCCACCGGTGCGACCGGGCTCGCCGCCCTGGCCTCGCGCGTCCTGCGCCGGGCCTGAGGCGCCGGACCCGGGCGAGCGCGCCGGGGCGCGCGCCCGACCGGGCGGCGTACTTGCCGGTCCGGCGGGTGCCGGGCAGAGTGCGAGGCCGGGCGGGGTCGAGCGGGTGCGGACCGCCGCCCGGCGGCGCCGACGACGGCGCGGCAGGACGGGACGACGGCGCGGCGTGAGCGGAGGCGGCGATGAGTGATCTGACGGACCGGCTGGCGGAGGGCCTGCCGCCCGGAGCGCTGGCGGTGGACCCGGACGTGACGGCCGCCTACCGCCACGACATGGCGGGCTTCTGCGCGTCCGGCACCCCCGCCGTGGTGGTCTTCCCGGAGACGGTGGAGCAGGTGCAGCACGTGCTGCGGACCGCCACCGAGCTGCGCGTGCCGGTGGTCCCGCAGGGGGCCCGGACCGGGCTCTCCGGGGCGGCCAACGCGGTGGACGGCTGCATCGTGCTGTCGATGGTGAAGATGAACCGGATCCTGGAGATCGACCCGGTGAACCGGATCGCGGTGGTCGAGCCGGGCGTGGTCAACGCCGAACTGTCCCGGGCCGCCGCCGCGTCCGGGCTGGCCTACCCGCCGGACCCGTCGAGCTGGGAGTCCTGCACGATCGGCGGCAACATCGGCACCGGCGCGGGCGGGCTCTGCTGCGTCAAGTACGGAGTGACCAGCGAGTACGTGCTCGGGCTCGACGTGGTGCTGGCCGACGGACGGCTGCTGTCCACCGGGCGCCGGACGGCCAAGGGCGTGGCCGGCTACGACCTGACCCGGCTGCTGGTCGGTTCGGAGGGCACGCTGGGCGTGGTGGTCCGCGCGGTGGTGGCGCTGCGGCCGGCCCCCGAGCCGCAGCTGGCGCTGGCTGCCGAGTTCCCGAGCGCGGCCGCGGCGGGCGCGGCGGTCTGCGAGGTGATGGCGCGCGGCTTCACCCCGTCGCTGATGGAGCTGATGGACGCGGTCAGCGTGCGGGCGGTGAACGAGCTGGGGCGGATGGGGCTGCCGGAGTCCACCCAGGCGCTGTTGCTGGTGGCCTTCGACGGCCCGGACCGGGTGGCCGAGCTGGCCGCCGTCGGGGAGCTGTGCCGGGCGGCCGGGGCGACCGAGGTGGTGCCGGCCGAGGACCAGGCCGAGTCCGAACTGCTGCTGGAGGCGCGCCGGCTGGCGCTGCCCGCGCTGGACCGGCTGGGCACCACGATGATCGACGACGTGGCGGTGCCGCGGTCCCGGCTGGCCGAGATGCTGGACGGCGTCGCGGTGATCGCCGAGCGGCACGACCTGACCATCGGCGTGGTGAGCCACGCGGGGGACGGCAACACCCACCCGATCGTCATCTTCGACGCGGCGGACGCCGAGCAGTCGGCGCGGGCGCAGCGCTCGTTCGACGAGATCATGGCGCTGGGGCTGGAGCTGGGTGGCACGATCACCGGGGAGCACGGGGTGGGGCTGCTCAAGCGGGAGTGGCTGGCGCGGGAGCTCGGGCCGGTGGCGCTGGAGCTGCAGCGTCAGCTGAAGGCGGTCTTCGACCCGCTGGGCATCCTCAATCCCGGCAAGATGGTCTGATCTTCCGGCTTTCTCGTTGTCCGGTCTTCGGATTTTCTTGGAATGGCTGGAATTGTCGACACGGTAACGCGACCGCACCGGCGGGGGCGTGATGGTCCCCCGAGTGCGCTGGGGTGGTGCGCGGGGTCGTCAGTGTGCCCTCTTCACGCTGTTTCCGGACGGCCGATCGTGTCCGGCCGTTCGGGTTGAATCGCAGGTCGGGGCCGGTGTGTCGGCGCGCTTTCCCGGTTCGCCGAGGTTATGCGCGGGGCCGGTGGATATCACGCTAAAGGGCGAAAACACTGTCGGCGGGTGGTGCTTTGTCGATTTGTTGCGGAAGTCTGTCCCTCGGCGTCGCAGCCCGCAGGTGTTCGTCTGGCCGGCGAACTCCCGCACACATTGCACGATTACCGTTTCTTGGAGGCTCTCATGGCTCGCATCCGCTCCCGCAAGGTGGCCGGTCTTCTGGTCGCGGCCCCGCTCGCGGCCGGGCTGCTGTTCGCCGGTGCCGGCGTCGCGGCCGCCGACAACGGCGCGGCCGCCAACGACGGCTCCAACAGCGGCGTGGTGTCGAACGTCGGGACGGGCAACGTCTTCGGCTCGGTCGACGGCAACTACGTCTCCAACCAGCAGACGGCCACCGGCGCCGGCGCCTCGAACCAGGCCAACACCCTCGCGGTGAAGGACAACTCGGGCACCATCCTGGCCGGCCAGTCCAACAAGAACTTCAACATCGTCTTCGCGCCGATCTTCCACTGAGCACCGGCGCCGACCGGGGTCGTCGACGGCGGGGGCGCCGGAGACGCTCGCGGCGGGGCTCGAAGCAGACAGTGAAGTGAATCGAAGAGAAGCGGTCGGAACAGACCGCGAAACGCGCAACCGGGCAGCGGAAAGGGTCACCGCGAACCGGTCCCGTGGGCGGCACCGCACACCGGTGCCGCCCACGGGCGCGTCCGGGCCCGGTTCCACCGTGGCCGCCGGCCCTCGCCGAGGTCGGCCCCCGCCGAGGTCACCCGCGCCCCGGAACGGGGCCAGGCCAGGGCCCGCGCCCTGGCCCGTCACCGCTCGGCGGTACGGTTGCGCTCCGACAGCGCACCCCCGCGCCCGGGCCGCCGGAGGCCCGCCCGGCGAGGGGCTGCGGCCGCGGCAACCGGAAGGAAGGGCGCGATGGCAGCGGAGGAGGAGGGCCTGGGCGGCCCGGGCGAGACCAGGCCCGCGCCGGGCCCCGAGTCGGGCCGGGAGCCGGCCCCGGAGTCGGGTACGGAGCCGGGCACGGAACCGCGTCTCGAGCCCCGGTCCGTACCCGAGCTGCTGCTCGGCCGCCCGCCGATGGCCCGCCCGATGCCGACCTTCGACGCCGAGGCGGCCCCCGCCGAACCCGGGCCGCTCTTCGTCGACTGGCTGGCCGGCGCCCTCGACGCCGGCGTGCTGGACCCGCAGGTGGTCACCCTCTCCACGGTCGACGCCGACGGCCTGCCGGACGCCCGGGTCCTGGTGCTGCGCGACGTCGACGCGCTCGGCACCGGCTGGGTCTTCTCCGCCGCCGCCGACAGTCCCAAGGGCCGCCAGCTCGGCGACCACCCGGCCGCCGCGCTCACCGTGTACTGGCCGCAGCTGGGCCGCCAGGTCCGGGTCCGCGGCACCGTCGAACGGGCCGCCGACCTGGTGGCGGCGGCCGAGTTCGCCACCCGCTCCCCGGCCGCCCGGATCGGCGCGCTGGTCGGGCGGCAGAGCGAGCCGCTGGCCTCGCCGGCCGAGTACGAGGAGGCGGTGGCGGTCGCCCGGCGCCGGCTGGAGGCCACCCCGGACGCGGTCGCCGCCGGGCACGCCGTCTACACCCTCTGGGCGCACGAGGTGGAGTTCTGGCAGGGCGACGCGGACCGCCACCACGTCCGGCTCCGCTACACCCGGACCGGCCCGGTCCGCACCCCGGAGTGGTCGCGCACCCTGCTCTGGCCCTAACGCGCACCCGGCCGCACAGCAGTCGGGGGCGCGTGCCTCACCGGTACGCGCCCCCGATCCGCTTCCGTGCCTCCGACGGCCCGGCTCACCGCCGCCCGGTCAGTGTGGCCCCCACGCTCGCCGCCACCACACAGCCGATCCCGGCCAGC
This sequence comes from Kitasatospora sp. NPDC093806, assembly GCF_040683335.1. Taxonomy (NCBI): domain Bacteria; kingdom Bacillati; phylum Actinomycetota; class Actinomycetes; order Kitasatosporales; family Streptomycetaceae; genus Kitasatospora; species Kitasatospora sp. NPDC093806. The sequence goes on along the minus strand of NZ_JBFBDO010000086.1, from coordinate 16,601 downwards.
TGCGCCGCGCCCAGCAGCTGCCCCAGCACCACCAGGCCGACCAGCGCGCTGACCGCCGGCTCCAGGCTCACCAGCACGCTGAACACCCGCTGGGGCATCCGCCGCAGTGCCGTCATCTCCAGCGCGTACGGGATCACCGGCAGCAGCAGCGACACCCCGGCGACCGCGAGCAGCAGCATCAGCGGCGAGGCGTCCGGCGCGGTCAGCCCGTCCCAGGCCTGGCCCAGCCCGAACGGTGCCACCGTCAGCGCGCCGACCGTCATCGACACCGCCAGCCCCTGGAAGCCCTGGAACGCGGCCCCGACCTTGTCCGTGAACAGGATGTACGCGGCGTAGCAGGCGGCCGCCCCGAAGGCGTACAGCAGGCCGACCCGGTCGAGCCCGGAACCGGCGCTGTCCCCGCCCTCGCCGAGCAGCGTCAGCAGCATCACGCCGCCCGCCGCGAGCAGCGCCCACAGCAGGTGGCTGGCCCGGCGGGCGAAGAACAGCGCGACCGCGAGCGGTCCGAGGAACTCGATGGTCGCGGCGGTGCCCATCGGCAGCCGGTCGATCGCGCCGGCGAACAGCGTCGTCATCCCGGCCGAGGCCATGCCGAGCAGGGCGGCGGCGGCGAGGTCGCGCGGACGGCGCCCGCGCAGCTTCGGCCGGGTGACGGCGAGCAGGATGACCGCCGCGAAGCTCAGCCGCAGGAAGGTGGTGCCGCTCACGCCGAGCGGGCCGAAGAGCGGCTTGGAGAACGCGATCCCGGTCTGCACCAGGAACATCGCCGCCAGACAGAGAAGCGGCGCCGGGATTGTCTCCGGGCGCCGCAGGAGGTTCGGGAACCGTCGGCCGGAGGACCGGCCGGATCGCGCGTCCGGTGGCAGCCCGTCGCCGGGCGCACCGCCTCGTCGCCAGCCGCCCCGCTCGCCGGCGGGCTCGCCCTTGGGGGCGGGCGGCATGGCAAGCGCCTCGGCGACGGCGGTGGCCGGCGTCGGGGCGGTGGTTTCGATGGGGTTGGGCGTGGGCATGATGGCGAGTTTGCCGTAAGGAGCCACTGGGCGGCAAGCTCGTTACAAATACCGGGACGGATGCGGACGGGTGCGTCCGAAAGGGTGAGCTCCGGCGGTGCGCGCGGCGCGGCTGCCGCGATCGTCGGACGGTCCGTCAGTATCAAGGCGGGGTGCGCTATCTCCGCCCGACGGCCCTCGCCGCCGCCTCCCTCGTCCTCCTGTTGGCCGCCGCCGGGCCGGGCGCGAGCGCGGACGAGGTCGCCCCGGCGGCGGCCGCCGTCCCCCGCATCAGGGCCACCGTCGTCCCCGACCGGTTCGGACCGCCCGCCGCCCGGCTCCGCGACCTCTACACCGGGGCGGCCTTCGACGCCTGCACCGCGCCGCCGCTGGAAACCCTGCGGGCCTGGCGCGACGCCTCGCCGTACGGGGCGCTCGGCATCTACACCAGCGGCGGCCAGCGCGGCTGCACCCAGCCGAGGCTCACCGCCGACTGGGTCCGGCAGGCCCGGGCGATGGGCTGGCGGTTCCTGCCCGTGCACGTCGGCCTGCAGGCGCCGTGCAGCGAACTGAAGCGCAAGCCCCGGCGGATCGACCCGGCCCGGGCCGTCCAGCAGGGGCGCGAGGAGGCGGCCGAGGCGGTCCGCGGGCTGGAGGCGGTCGGGCTCGGCCCGGGCAGCCCGGTCTTCCTGGACATCGAGGCCTATCCGCTGCGCGACCCCGCCTGCGGCCAGGGCGTCGTCGACTTCACCCTCGGCTGGACCCAGGCCCTGCACGCGGCCGGCTACCGGTCCGGCTTCTACTCCAGCCTCGACTCCGGCATCGCCGACCTCGCCGCGGCCGCCCGGGCCGGCAGCTCCCCGCTGCCCGACACGCTCTGGTACGCCCGCTGGAACGACGGCGCCGACACCGCCGGCGGCGGGGCGCTCACCCCGGACCTCTGGACCGACCACCAGCGCGTCCACCAGTACCACGGCAACGTCGAGGAGACCTACGGCGGAGCGACCCTCACCATCGACCGCAACCAGGTCGACGCCCCGCTGGCCGGCTGACCCCCGTCACTCCCGCAGCCCGAGCCCCAGCCACCCCAGCCCCTCGCAGTACCGGCACGTCTCGGTGATGTACCCCGTCCCGCTCCGGTCCGCCCGCACCCCCATCCGCGCCTGCGTCCGCACCCCACCCGCACAGCACGGACACGGCAGCCGGAACCCGATCAACCCCCGCCCCACCCGCCGCTCACCACTCCCGTCACCCATGCCCCCCAGTATCCCGCCCCACCCCCAACCCCCCGGAACCACCCATCCCACCCCGGACCCGGGGGAGGACCGCGACGGTGGACCGGGTCCGGAGGTCCGGAGCCGACGGATGAGGAGGTGATCGGGCGCGGGACCGCAGGCGTCGGACGACGGGTGGGGTGGTGATGGGGGCAACCTGGTCGGGAGGCTGACATCGGGGGAGGCGGCGGGGCAGAATCGGGCACTACCGCTCCGGATTACCCGCCGGTAGCCGCAGTGCCGCCCAGGTCGAGGAGGACCCGTGTTCAGCACGATGCAGGACGTACCGCTCACCGTCGCCAGGATCCTGGAGCACGGGTCGACCATCCACGGGCGTTCGACCGTCACGACCTGGGAGGCGACCGGGCCGGTGGTCCGGACGTACGCGGAGGTCGGGGCGCGGGCCGCGCGGCTCGCGTGGGCGCTCCGGGACGAGCTCGGCGTCACGGCGGACGACCGGGTCGCCACGCTGATGTGGAACAACGCGGAGCACCTGGAGGCGTACTTCGCGGTGCCCTCGATGGGCGCGGTGCTGCACACGCTCAACCTGCGGCTGCCGGCCCACCAGCTGTCGTTCATCGTCAACCACGCCGCCGACCGCGTGATCATCGTCAACGGCACCGTCCTCCCGCTGCTGGCCGCGGTCCTCCCGGAGCTCGCCCCGACGCTGAAGCACATCGTGGTCAGCGGCCCCGGCGACCGGTCGGTGCTGACCGGGTTCGCGGGCGGGGTGCACGACTACGAGGAGCTGATCGCGGGCCGGCCGGCCGAGTACCCCTGGCTCACCGACATAGACGAGCGCCAGGCCGCCGTGCTCTGTTACACCTCCGGCACCACCGGCGACCCGAAGGGCGTGCTCTACAGCCACCGCTCGCTCTACCTGCACGGTCTGCAGGGCAACACGGCCGACAACTTCGCCCTCACGTCGCAGGACATCGCGCTGCCGGTCGTCCCGATGTTCCACGTCAACGCCTGGGGCCTGCCGCACTCCGCCTTCATGTCCGGCGCCGACCTGCTGATGCCGGACCGCTTCCTCCAGCCCAAGCCGCTGGCCGAGATGATCGCCGCGGTGAAGCCGACCGTCAGCGCGGCCGTGCCGACCATCTGGACCGGCCTGCTGGACGAGCTGGACGCCGGCGACTACGACACCTCCAGCCTGCGCATGGTGGTCATCGGCGGCTCGGCCTGCCCGCCGTCGCTGATGAAGGGGTACGAGGAGCGCCACGGCATCCGGGTGGTGCACGCCTGGGGCATGACCGAGACCTCGCCGCTCGGCTCGTTCTCGCAGCCGCCGGGCGGCCTCACGCCGGAGGAGGAGTGGCCCTACCGGCTCACCCAGGGCGTCTTCCCGGCCTCCGTCGAGGCCCGGCTGACCGGCCCCGGCGGCGAGCGGATGCCGCACGACGGGGCGTCGGCGGGCGAGCTGGAGGTGCGCGGCCCGTGGATCGCGGGGGCGTACTACGGGGGCGCGGGCAAGGACCCGGAGCGCCCGGAGGACAAGTTCTCCGAGGACGGCTGGCTGCGCACCGGCGACGTCGGCACGATCACCGCGGACGGTTACCTGACGCTGACCGACCGGGCCAAGGACGTGATCAAGTCCGGCGGCGAGTGGATCTCCTCGGTGGACCTGGAGAACCACCTGATGGCCCACCCGGAGGTCGCCGAGGCCGCCGTGGTGGCCGTCCCGGACGAGAAGTGGGGCGAGCGGCCGCTGGCCACGGTGGTGCTGCGGCCGGGAGCGACCGCCGGACTGCCCGAGCTGCGGGCCTTCCTGGCCGGGCGGGTCGCGTCCTGGCAGCTGCCGGAGCGCTGGGCGATCGTCGAGGCGGTGCCGAAGACCTCGGTCGGCAAGTTCGACAAGAAGGTGATCCGCGCCGACTACGCGGCGGAGAAGCTGGACGTCACCCTGCTCGGCAAGGAGTAGGCAAGGAGTAGGCGAGGAGTAGAGAAGGCACAGCGGGAAAACGGAAGCGGAGAACGGAGCGAGGGCCGGCCACCCCGGGAAGCGGGTGGCCGGCCCTCGGCGTCGGCGGGCGGGGTCAGCCGGCGGCGGCGACGCCCGCCTCGCCCATGGCGCCGATCCGGCCGAGCAGGTCGACGATCCGGGACTGCACGTCGTCGCTGGTCGAGCGCTCGGCCAGGAAGAGCACCGTCTCGCCGGTGCGCAGCCGGGGCAGCTCGCGCGGGTCGAGGTCGACCGTGGTGTAGACGACCAGTGGGGTGCGGTGCAGCCGGTCGTTGGCACGCAGCCAGTCGAGCAGGCCGACCCGGCGGCGGCGGATCTGGAACAGGTCCATCACCACCAGGTTGGGCTGCACGCTGCTGGCCCGGGCGACGGCGTCGTTCTCGTCCACCGCGTGCTCGACGTGCATGCCGCGCCGTTCCAGGCTGCCGATCATGGCGGCGGCGATGTCCGGGTCGCCCTCGACGAGCAGGACGCGCGGCGCGTGCTGCTCGCCGTCGCGCGGGGCGAGGGCGCGCAGCAGGACGGCCGGGTCGGCGCCGTACGCGCTCTCCCGGGTGGCCTGGCCGAGGCCGGCCGTGACCACCACCGGGACCCGACTGTTGAGCGCGGCCGTACGCAGGGACTGCAGCGCGGTGCGGGTGATCGGGCCGGTCAGCGGGTCGACGAAGAGCGCCGCGGGGAAGCCGCTGACCTGGGCGTCGACCTCCTCGCGGGAGCGGACGATCACCGGGCGGTAGCCGCGGTCCTGGAGCGCTTGCCGGGTGGCGGGGTCGGGCTCGGGCCAGACCAGCAGGCGGCGCGGGCCGCCGTCGAGGGCCGGGGCGGGCACTGAGGAGTGCTCGCCGGCCCGGTCGTGGTCGCCGACCGGGGGCAGTTCGGCCACCGCCCGGGACACCGGCCGCGGCTCGACGGCGGGCGGGACCGGCAGCACCGGGCTGACCGGCGCGATCGCACCGCCGGGCGCACCGCCGGGAACCCCGGGCGCACCGGGGGTGCCCGGAGCGCCGAGCGGACGCGGCGGGGCCAGCTCGCCCAGACCGGTGCCGACCGGTCGCGGGCCGCCCTCCGGCTGGTCGGCGGGGCCGCCGGCGATGGCGGGGAGCGCGGGGAGGGCGGCGTCCGGACCGGCCGGGAGGGCGTGCTCCAGCCCGGGGTAGACCGGGACGTCGCCGACGCCGGGCAGGGCGAACCCGCCGGAGGAGTCCTCGCCGCCCGGCAGCGCGCGGCGGCGCCGGGACGGCTTGGGCTCGACGGTGTCCTCACCCTGGGCGGTCCGGCCCTCCGGGGCACCGGCGGCCGGGGCGGTCTCACCGGTGGCCGGGCCGAGGGCGATCGGCGTGCGGGCGGCGGTGTCGCCGCCCTCGACACCCTCGCCGCCGCCGGTCCGGCGGCCGCCGTCACCGGCGCCGTCGGCCCGGCCCTCGGCGGGGCGCCGGTCCGGATGCCCGTCCGCGCGGCCGTCGCCGACCGGGACGGCGTAGGCGGTGCCGGAGCGGCCGTCGTCCTTGCCCCAGGGGTCGCTCGCGGGGCCGGCCGGGCCGCCGAGGCCCTGCCGCCCGTACGCGGGGTCGTTGCCGGTGCCGTTCCACTGCTCGGGGACGGCGCGCTCGATCCGGGCCGGGGCGTTCGGCCACTGGTCGGCGGGGATGCCGGGGGCGCCGGTGGCGGCGGCCGGGTCGACCTCGGGCTCGACGGCCGGCCGGCCGCGGCGGCCGCGCCGCTGCTCGACGACCGGCTCCTCCCCCGGCGCGGCACCGGCGGGGACGGGCACGGGGGCCCGGTCGGCCGCCGGCTCGCCGGCCGGGGCACCGGGGGAGGGAAGCTGCGGGGCCGAAGCCGGTGCCGCGTTCGCCTCGGAGCCGGAGCCGGTCTCACGTTCCACGGCCGGGCCCCGCTCGGCGACCGCGGCCGGATCCGCGTCCGCGCCGGAACCGGAGCCCGCCGCCGGACGGTCCGCCGGGCGGTCACCCGGCGCCCCGCCCTCCGCCGGCTCCCCGGCGCGCGCGGTGGGCAGCTGCGGGATGCCCGGCAGATCGGGCAGGACGGCGCTGTCGCTTTCCTTCGGCCGGTCCGACCGGCCCTCGGCGCCCGCCCGTTCGGCGGCGGCCTTCGCGGCGGCCGGGTCCAGCGGCAGCTCGACGACGTACGTGGTGCCGGCCCGGCCCGGCAGCTCGTGCGGCTGGAGCACCCCGCCGTGGCGCTCGACCACCGCGCGGGCTATCGGCAGGTGGACGGGGCTGCCGCCGCGGCCGGGGCCGCGGATCTCGACCCGGGCGACCTCGCCGCGCTGGGCGGCCGCGAGCACCACCATCGGCGCGTCGCCGCCGGCCGGCGGCAGGGCGGGCAGACCCGGGGTGGCGAGCCCGGGGGAGGGCAGGTCGGGGGTGGCGTCCAGGGAGAGGCCGACGCCGCTGACGTCGGCGACCAGGTGGGCCAGCGCCTGGGCGAGCCGCTGTTCGTCGGCGATCACCTCGACGGCGGCGGCGTGCACGGAGAACCGCACCCGGCCGGCGCCGACCAGTTCGCCCGCGTGCTCGACGGCCCGGCGGACCACCTTGTCCAGGGCGACCGGCACCCGCTCGGCGGTGGCCTTCCGCCCGCCCTTGCCGTCGGCCTTCCCGTCCCCGCCGTCCTTGCCGTCCGGCTTGCCGTCCGCTCTGCCCTCGGCCGCGGCGGCCTCGCCGGCCTCGGAGCGCTGGTGGGCCAGCACGCCGTCGATCAGCTTGCCGAACCGGCGGCACTCGTCGGCGAGCCGGCGCAGGGTCCAGTTGGCCTCGGGCCAGAGCTGTCCGGCCGGGTCGGCGGCGAGCGCGTCGATCCGCCGGTGCAGCGCGGTCAGGGCGCCGCCCAGCTCGCTCTCCAGGACGGCGGTGAGGTGCTCGTTGCGGGCGACCAAGGCCAGTTCCCGGCTGCGGTCGGTGAAGGTCATCACCGCGCCGACCAGCTGGTCGCCGTCGCGGACCGGGGCGGTGGTGAGGTCGACGGTGACCGGGCGGCCGTCCTTGCGCCAGAGCACGGTGCCGCGCACCCGGTGCTTGCGCCCGGAGGTGAGGGTGTCCAGCAGCGCGGACTCCTCCAGCGCCAGCGGGGTGCCGTCGGCCCGGGAGTGCTGGATCAGCGGGTGCAGCTCGCGGCCGCCCAGCTCGCTGGCCCGGTACTCCAGGATGTGCGCGGCGGCCGGGTTGACCAGCACGCAGCGGCCTTCGAGGTCGACGCCGAGCACGCCCTCGGCGGCGGCCCGCAGGATCATCTCGGTCTGCTTGTGCTGGCGGCGCAGCTCCGCCTCGACGCCGAGCCGGCTGGTGAGGTCGCGGACCAGCAGCAGGAGCAGGTCGGAGGAGCGGGAGCCCTCGCGGTACGGGTCGTAGGGCACCAGCGGGGAGAGCGCGTAGCCGCGCCCGTCCGAACCGGAGCCGGAACCCGAGCCGTCGTCGTCGAAGTCGTTGCCGGAGACCTCGACCGGGAAGGTGGTGCCGTCGGTGCGCCGCGCGGTCATCCGGACCGGGCGGTCGAGCGCCTCGTCCTCCCGGGTGGCCGGCCGCATCGAGCCGGGGATCCGGCTCGGGTCGAACTCGGGCAGGAGGTCGAGCACGCCCATGCCGACCAGCGAGGTGCCGGGCGCCTGGAGCGCCTGGACGGCGGCGTTGTTGGCATCGACGACGGTGCCGTTGCTGTTCACCAGCAGCAACGCGTCGGGCAGGGCATCGAGTATGGCGGCGAGGCGAGCAGCGCCTCGGATCGGCCTGCTGCTCACGTCGACAGGTCTCCTCGGCTCAGGGCAGCTCTCTCCGGAGAGGGCAGTATCTCATTCTTCTTTGCGGCGGGGACGGGCCGCCTAGTAACGTGGACGGCGGTTGGTGCCGGGCCCCCGGGTTGTGGCATCATCACTGACACAAGGAACGGGTCCGCGCACGCGGGCTTGCTCCGTGTGGAGGAGGCTTCGCCTAGTCCGGTCTATGGCGCCGCACTGCTAATGCGGTTTCGGGGTTATTCCTGATCGAGGGTTCAAATCCCTCAGCCTCCGCCAGCCGAAGGGCCCCGTCGACGATCACGTCGGCGGGGCCCTTCGCATGTCGGGGCGGGTCCGCCGGGGGCCGGAGCAATCGATTTCGCCCCACGTCGCAGGTCATGTAATGTTGTCCACGCAACGCCCCGGCGGCACCGTCGCCAGGGCGAGCGCTCATAGCTCAACGGATAGAGCACTTGACTACGGATCAAGAGGTTGCAGGTTCGAATCCTGCTGAGCGCACCAAACCCCGCAAGACCGGGTCCGCCCGGTACTTGCGCTCATAGCTCAACGGATAGAGCACTTGACTACGGATCAAGAGGTTGCAGGTTCGAATCCTGCTGAGCGCACCAGCGAGAAGCCCCCGGCCACCGGCCGGGGGCTTCTCCCGTTCCCGGGCCCGCCCGGGAGGGACGCGCCCCCGTCCGGTCGGCCCGGTCCGGTCAGCCCAGTTCGGTCCGGTTGATCCAGGGGACGTTCCGCTGGTCCAGGAACCACTCCGAGGAGGTCAGCGGCCGGGCCCGGTTGAAGGTCTCGGGGACGGGGTCGTGCCGGATCCGGTCCGGTGCGGCGCCCAGCCCGGTCAGCAGGTCGACCAGCGCGGGGGCGAGCTCGGGCGGACCGCTGAGGTGGACGTCCCAGCCGGACCAGTCGCCCTGCCCGGCGAGCGCCTCGCGGACCAGGGTGACGGCCCCGGCCCGGCCGGCGGCCCGGTCGGGCGCGGCCAGCAGGACCCGCAGCCGGTCGTACCGGGCCAGCAGGGCCTCGACGGCCGCCAGGTCGTACTGCTCGGCCTCCGAGCGGGCGGCCAGCACCACGGTGACGTCCCGGCCGGCCGGCTGGGCGGTGAGCTGCTCCAGCAGGGCGCGGGTCTGCCCCCAGCCGGTGCCGCCGGCCACGGCCAGCAGCGGGCGGCGCGAGGACGGGTCGAGCACGGCGTCGCCGAGCGGGGGGCCGAGGCGCAGCAGTTCGCCGGGCACGACGTGGTCGACCAGTGCGGTGCTGAGCAGCCCGCCGGGGACCCGGCGGACGTGCAGGTCGAGGGTGCCGTCCGGGCGCGGCGCGTTGGCCACCGAGTAGGGGCGCCAGACCTTGGGCGCGCGGGGGCTGCTGAGCGTGAGGTACTGGCCCGGGACGAAGGGGTACGGGCGCATCGGGGCGAGGGTGAGCAGGGCGATGTCGGCGGCGGCCCGGCGGCGGGCGGTCACCTCGGCCTCCCACCAGGCGGGTTCCCCGGGCGGGACCTCGGCGGCGGCGCCGGTCATCACCTGGGCGATCACGGTGTAGGCCTCGGTCCAGGCCTTCTCGATCTCGGGCGTCCAGGAGTGCCCGGAGAAGTGCCGCAGGGCGGCGATCAGGCTGGCGCCGACGGCGGGGTAGTGCTCGGGCGCGGCCTGGAACTTGCGGTGGTCGCGCCCGAGCGCCCGCAGGTAGCCGGTGAGCCGGTCGGCGCTCTCCAGCCGGAGCACGATCTGGGTGAGCGAGGCGAAGAGCCGGTCGCGCTGCTCGGTCATCTCGTCCGGGAAGTGCGCCCGGATCCCCGGGTTGTGGGCGAACAGGTGGGCGTAGAAGTACTTGGCCATGTGGTCGGCGCGGCGCTCGACGACGGCGAAGCTGGCGCGGATGACCGCGGGGTCGAAGGGCACCGCGGCACGTCCTAGGCGTTCGGCGCGGAGGTGAGGCCTCGGCCCATGGTGTCGGCTATGACGCCGTAGAGGGCGGTCCAGGACTCCTCGGTCTCGGCGGTCCAGGCGTCGCCGGCGTAGTGCGCGAGGGTGGCGAGCAGGCTGGCGCCGACGGCGGGGAAGTGGTCGACGAGCGCCCCGTACCCGGCGTGCCGGGCGCCGAGGTCGCGGAGGATGCCGACCAGCGTGTCGGTGTCGTCCAGGTGGGCGACCAGCGTGCCGAGCGCCGCCCAGAGCCGGTCGCGCTGCTCGTCGATGTGCGCGGCGAACAGGTCGCGGACGGCCGGGGTGTGCTCGAACAGGTGCTGGTAGAAGTACCCGGCGACGGCGGTTCCGTGCGGTTCGACGACCGCGAAACTGCTCTTGATGAGAACGGGGTCAATGGTCACGGCCCCCGACTCTAGTGAGCGGTCCGGCAATTCGAACAGGGTTGTCCGATGAATGGTCAGGTACCGGGCAGTGGCGGTGGGTTGGATTCGGCGGGATTCCCCGCGATACGCCGCCTAATGGATGAAATGCATCCCTTTCGGGTACATCCCGTCCTGCCGGTCGGAGGGCCGCCAATCGGGTGTCATGCGGCCAAGGGTGCAGGTGTCGCAGTATGACCGGCCCAGGATCGTGATTCCGTTTTGTCAGATCTTGTGTCCAGACTGCCCGGTCATCCGGACCGCCCCCGGCAGCCGCTACCGAAGGAGAGCCGGATGAGCAGACAGTTCCCGGCTGCGGCCGGCGCCGCCGCGGTCCTGGCGGCGGGCCTGCTGATCGGCTGGACCTCGCCGCCCTCGCTCGCCCAGCAGTCCCCCGGCGCCTGGAGCACCGGACAGCGCGCGGTGCTGCCCTCCGGACTCTCCGTCCAGCTGGATTTCTCCGCCGCCCCCGGAACCGCCGTCGACGCCCGTCCCGGGGAATTGGCCGACCGGTCCGGCGGCGGCCGGTCCGCCGCGTTGTACAGCGACGGAATCCGGCCCGGAGATCCCGCGCAGACCTACCGGATCTCGGCGGAACGTCCGCAGACGGACGGTTCCTGGCAGACAGTCGGAACGCTCCGGCTGACATTCTCCCGGGCGGTCCGCAATCCCCGGTTGCACCTCAGCGGACTCGCCGGAATCGCCACCGGGAAATCCGGTGCCACCAGTACCGCGACCCGGCTCACCCTCACCGGCGGCACGCCGTCCGCCCCCGCCCTGGTCAACCGGACCGACTGGCCCGGCTGGACGGTCGACGGCACCACCCTCGCCCCCGCCCGGGCGGACGGCGGCGCCGACGGCGAGGGCGGGTCCGCCGCCGAGGGCAGCCTGGAGCTGGCCGGCACCTTCCGGTCCGCGGTCTTCCGGGTCGAGCAGCGGGTCACCGCCCGGCCCGGCTCCGGCACCGCCCCGGCCCCGCTCACCCTCGCCGGCACGGTCACCCTGGACGAGACCGTCGGCACCGCGCCGCAGAGCTACGGCACCGCCTCCCACCTGCTCTCCGACCTCTTCCTCGGCAGCGACGCCAGCACCCGGGCGGCCCGGCCCGACAGCCGGCCCGACGGGCTGTTCACCCGGCCCGACGCCGGCCTCGTGGAGGCTCCCGTCGAGGCGGCCGACCCGGCGGACGGGCCCGCGGTCCGGACCGGGCCGGGCGAGGACGACCGGAGCGTCTGGACCAAGCCGGCGCCGCCGCAGCTCCCGCCCGGTCGCGGCGAGTACCACGGCGCCGACCCGGCCGTCGGCTACCCCGGCGAGGCGGCGATCGGCCGCTACTACCGGGTCACCGTGCCGGTCGCGGTCGGCGACGCGCCCGCCACCCTGGCCGGCTGGGTCGACTTCGACCGCAACGGCCGGTTCGACCCGGTCGAGCGGGTGCAGACCGAGGTCGCCCCCGGGGAGCACAGCGCCACCCTGGAGTGGACCGTCCCGGCCAACGCCTCCTCCGGCGACACCTGGGCCCGGCTGCGGATCGGCCGGGACGCCGCGCAGGTCGTCCCGTCCGGCGGCTTCGCCGACTCCGGGCAGGTCGCCGACCAGCGGATCCGGCTGACCGTCGGCGGCACCCGCCCGGAGATCGCCGAACCGGTCGACGGCACCACCACCTCCGACGCCCGGCCCAAGATCACCGGCGACGGGGCGGTGACCGGCGCCACCGTCGAGATCCGCGAGGGCGACAGCGTGCTCTGCCGCTCCGCCCGGGTCATCCGGGCCGGCGGCTGGTCCTGCCGCCCGGACACCGCGCTGGCCGCCGGGACGCACACCCTCACGCCGGTGGGGACCACCATGGGCGGCGTGGTGCTGCGCGGCGAACCGGTCCGGATCACCGTCAAGACCGCGCCGCCGGGCGCGCCCGTCCTCACCCTGCCCGGGTTCACCAACGACCCCGGGCTCGAACTGACCGGCACCGGCGAACCGGGCAGCACCGTCTCGGTCGCCGACCAGCCGACGGGTCAGCGCGGCGGCCCGGCCGTCGAACTGTGCAGCACGGCCGTCCGGTCGGACGGCGGCTGGTCCTGCCTGCCGGTGGAGAACCTGGCGGACGGGCGGCACCGGCTGACCCCGGCCGCCGCCGACTTCGCCGGGAACCGGACCGCCGGGCGGGCGGTCGAGCTGGTGGTCGACACCGAGCCGCCGGACCGTCCGGTGCTCACCGTCCCGGCCGCCGGGGCGACCGTCCGGGAGGCCCGGCCCCGGCTCGCCGGGAAGGCGGAGCCCGGCGCCCAGGTGATCGTCACCGCGCGCTCGGGCGGGGCGGCCGCGGCGGAGCCGATCGTGGCCTGCGGGGCGACGGCCGCCGTCGACGGGAGCTGGACCTGCACGGCCAACCGGGACCTGGTGAACGGGGAGCAGTGGCTGGTCGTCACGGCGACCGACCAGGCCGGGAACGGGACGGCGGCGGACGCGGTGGTGGTCCGGGTCGCGGCTCCGGTGGTGCCGGTGACTCCGGTGGTGACGCCGACGGTTCCGGTGGTGACGCCCTCGGCGAGTGCGTCGGCGAGTGCGTCGGCGAGTGCGACGGCCGGTCCGGTGGCGAGTCCGGTGGCGAGTGCAGCGGCGACGCCGACGGTCGTGCCGACCCCGTTGCCTACGCCGACGCCGACGCCGACGCCTACGCCTACGCCGTCGCCAACGGCACTGCCCACGCCCACGGCCACGCCGTCGCCGACGGCCGTGCCCACGTCCGTGCCGACCCAGGCGGCCATGCCGTCCCCGACTTCGACGCCGTCCCCGACTCCGAGCACGCTCCCGAGCCCGACCTCGATTCCGACCCCGAGTACGGCGCCGACTCCGGTGCCGACGGTGGCCACGCAGGCTCCGGAGGCGCCGGTGTCCACGCCGAGCGCGCCGGTTCCGGCCACGGCCACGGCCACGGCCACGGCCGTCCCCACGGCCACTGCCGTCCCCACGCCCACGGCCGTGCCCACAGTCGAGCCCGTCTTCGAACCCGTCCCGCCGGGCCTGCTGCCGATCTTCGTGCCGCCGGTCGCCGGCGTGGTGGCCCAGCCGGTGCCGGTGGTGACGCCGACTCCGGTACCGACCCCGACGGCGGCCGGGACGGCGACGGTGAGCCCGACCCCGTCCTCCTCGGCCACGACGCCCCCCAGCCCGTCGCCGAGCCCGTCCGCGAGCCCCTCCCTGAGCCCGTCCCCGAGTGCCTCTCCGAGTCCGTCCCCGGCCGCGTCCCCGGCTTCGATCCCTGCTCAGAGCCCGACCGTCACCCCCGCCCCCGCCGGCTCCGCCCCCGTCGATTCCGAGCCCGAGCCCGCGACCGGGCCCGACACCGAGTCCGCCGCCGAGCGCGAGGGCGGCCGGGCGCTGGCCGCGCCGCCCGAGGCGGTGCAGTCCTCGCCGACGGCGGCCGACCGGCACCGGACGGACGGCTGGCGCGGCGCGCTCGCCGGGATCCTGCTGGTGCTCACCGGCATCGGGCTGATCACCCGCCGGGTGCTCGCCCGGGGGACCGGTACCCGTCGGCGCTGAACCCGTTCCGACCATCCGCTCATGTGCCCGCGCGTCAGGTCCGGCTTTCGATGACTCGTCAGTAAATGTCGACACATGCTGGCTTAAATGTCGCATTTGATGACGTATGAACTTAGCCTGACTCTGGCACTGCCCGTCAGATCCGGGCCGCCCGTTGCGCGACACACTGAACCTGAGGATCCGTGCATGGACGTCACCCGCGATTCTTCGCAGCGACCCGACCATCTGCCCAAGGCGCTCCCCCCGGCGCTGCCGGAACGTTCCGTCTCCGGCGCCAGCCCGCTGGCCAGGGGGGTGCGGACGCCCAAGCCCGCCAAGCCGGCCGACGGCGGTCCGGCCACCACTCCGATGGCGGTGCTCCCCGGAGCGGCCGGTCTCGCGGTCGATCCGCGCGATCCGCTGGAGACCGCGGCGCCGCAGCCAGCACCGCAGCCGGTGTCGCAGCCCGCGCCGCAGCCGGTCGCGGAGCCGGAGCCGGAGCCGGACGAGGCCGGGGCCCCGGCCGCCGCCACCTCCCGGCGGCCCCCGCGCGCCGACCGGGCGCTCCGCGAGCGCGCCGCCGCCACGCTGCCCGGCTGGGTCTCCCTGTTCGGGTTGCTGCTCGGCACCGCGGCCGTCCTGCTGGTGCTGCTGCGCGACGGCGTCATCCCCTCCTGGGACGCCCTGCCCGACCTGCGCAGCGCCGCCGCCCGGGCGAGCGGGTCGGCCGCGGTGACCGCCCCCTCGGTGGCCGCGGTCACCGCCGCCGGGCTGCTGATCGTCCTCGCGCTCGCCGGCCTGCTGGTCAACGCGGGCGGCGAGACCCGGGTGCTGACCCGCTGGGGCCGCTACCGGGGCACCGTCCGCCGCACCGGCCTGGTCTGGGTCAACCCGCTGCTGCGCCGCCACCGGGTCGACGTCCGGCTGCGGCACTGGCGCAGCGAGCCGGTCAAGGTGGTCGACCGCACCGGCACGCCGATCGTCGTCCGGCTGCTGATCGTCTGGCGGGTCCGGGACACCGCCCGCGCGGTGCTGGCGATCGAGGACCACGAGAGCTACCTGCGGGAGCAGGTCCAGGCGGTGCTCACCCGCACCGCGTCCACCCTGCCGTGCGACAGCAACGCGGCGCCCGGGCCCGCGCTGCGCGACGGCCAGTGGTTCGCCGACGAGCTCACCCGGGCGCTGGCCGCCGAGGTCGCCCCGGCCGGGCTGGAGGTGTACTCGGCGCAGCCGCTGGCGCTGGACTACGCGCCGGAGGTGGCCGAGTCGATGCGCCGCCGCCGGCTGGCCGACCTCGACGCCGGTCTGCGCACGGTGCTGGTGGACGACGCGGTGGAGGCGGCGGCGCTCGCCGTCCGGCGGCTGGAGCGGGCCACCGCGCACGAGCTGGACGAGGCCGCCCGGAGCGCGCTGATGGAACAGTTGCTGGTCGCCTTCGTCGCCCCGGCCGGAGTGGCCGCCTCGGTACCGTCCCCGGCCGCCCGGGCCGGGCGGAAGGAAGGACGACCGGCATGAGGATAGCCACCGGCACGGACGCCGATCCCCGGTACGACGGGTGCGAGACGTACGACTCGTCCGACGGGTACGAAGGCGTCGATGCCTTCGATGCCTTCGACGTCGACGCGGCGCTGATCGGTTTCGAGGAGAGCCTCGGCAGCATCCCCGCCCTCGCGGGCTGCTCCTGCCCGAACTGCGCGGCCCGGCCGCGCACCGCCCGCCCGGCGCAGTCGCCCGGCGGGGGCCGAATACACCGGGCGGTGCGAAGTACCTGCCTGGCCACCACCGTGCTGGCCGGTGCCGGGGTGGTCGGCCTGACCGCCGGCGCCGGGGCCGCGCACGCCGCGCCCGGCAAGCAGGGCTGGGACGGTTCGAAGTACTGGTTCAAGAACGCCGCCGGGGAGTGGCGCTACACCAGCCACCGCGCGGTGTACGAGGGCAGGTCCGGCGGATCGGGCAGCGCAACGAGCGCGGGTTCCGGCAAGGGCGCGAGCGCGAACCAGGCGGCCGTCTCCAACGGCCCGGCCGCGTCCGACGGTCGGCGGCAGGGCTGGGACGGTTCCAAGTACTGGTTCAAGAACACCGCCGGCGAGTGGCGCTACACCAGCCACCGCGACGTCTACCTGAACCGCACCGGCGGCTCCGGGGCGGACGCCGGCCCGGCGACGAACCCCGCCAAGCCGAACCCCGCCAAGCCGGCGCCCGCGAAGTCGAAGGCCACCCGGCCGGCCCAGGACGCCGCACCGTCCGGCGGCCGCCTGGAATCGGCGCTCGACTACGCGCTCGCGCAGCTCGGCAAGCCGTACGTGTGGGGCGGCGACGGTCCGACCGGCTACGACTGCTCGGGTCTGGTGCAGCAGGCCTACCGGCGGGCGGGCGTCGGCCTGCCGCGGGTGGCCGACGACCAGTACGCGGCGACCACGCCGATCACGGCGGGCCAGCTGCGCCGCGGTGACCTGTTGTTCTGGTCGGACAGCGGCCGGGCCTCGGGCATCCACCACGTGGGGATCTACCTGGGCGGCGGCAAGTTCGTCGAGGCGCCCCGGCCGGGCAAGACGGTCCGGGTGTCGACGATCAGCAGCGGCTTCTACCCGACCCACTTCGGCCGGCCGTAGGACGCACCGGCCGTAGCGCGCGTCGGCCGTGGAGCGAGACGGGCCGCGTCGTCCACAGGCTGTGGACGGCGGGGGCCCGCGCCGCACCGGGGGGGGGTGCGCCGAACGAGGGCGCGGCCCGCAGGGCGGGCGGGACCCCC
>NZ_JBFBDO010000085.1:0-36031 GCF_040683335.1 Kitasatospora sp. NPDC093806 | reverse complement strand
GTGGCGCGGTCGCGCCGGTGGCTCCGGCGGGGCAGCGGCACCCGGCCCGCCGCGAACGCCGCCCCCACCCCGCCGCCGGCCCCGCCGTACCGCTCGGCGCAGCAGGCGCAGACGTTCATGGCGATGTTCCAGGCCGGCACCGCCAGCGGCCGCTCGGCCGTCCAGGCGCAGGCCCACTCCCAGGCCCACGCCTACCCCCAGACCCAGGTCCACGCCCACCCCCGGGCGCAGGACCGGGACCACGCGCAGCCGCCGGCCCACTCCCCGGACCGGTTCGGCCGATTCGACGCCCCGGGCGACAACCCGGGCGCCCCCTTGAGCGACAGCCCTGGCCGCACCCAGGCCCGGGCCCCGTACGACCCTTCCCTTCCTGCTTCCCCCCAGCTTCCCCAGCGCTCCGGAGAGTTCCATGAACACCACCCCTGACCTCGGCTGGCTGCTCGCCGACATCGTCTCCGTCCCCGAGGTCCAGCACGCCGTCGTGGTGTCCAACGACGGTCTGGAGATCGGACGCAGCGAGGGCATCGTCCGCGAGGACGCCGAACGGCTCGCCGCCGCCTGCTCCGGCCTCCAGTCGCTGGCCCGCGGCGTCGCGCAGGGCTTCGGCGGCCACGGCAGCGCGACCCGGCAGATCATCATCGAGTACGGCGGCGGCTACCTCTTCATCGTCGCCGCCGGGGCCGGCGCCCACCTGGCCGTGGTGACCGGCGAGGCCGTGGACGCCGGGCTGGTCGCCTACCAGATGCAGGTCCTGGTCGAGCGGATCGGCACCCACCTCACCAGCCCGCCGCGCGCCGACCTCGCGGCGGGGGGCCAGCGGTGAGCGGCGGTCCGGTCCGCCCCTACGTCATCACCGGCGGGCGCAGCCGGCCCACCCGGGCCGCGCTCGCCATCGAGAGCCTGGTCATCGCGTTACCGGACCGACCCGAGTTGCCCGAGCACGCGCTGCTCAACCGCGAGCACCAGCGGATCCTGGACCTCTGCCGCAGCCTGCTGTCGGTCGCCGAGGTGGCGGCCCACCTGGGGCTGCCGCTCGGGGTCGTCAAGGTGCTGGTCGGCGACCTCTGGGACCTCGGCGCCGTACAGGTGCTCCCGCCCGTCCCGCAGGCCGAACGCCTGCCCACCACTCTCCTGGAAGAGGTGCTCGTTGGCCTCCGCCAACTCCGCTGACGCCCTGGCCGGCCCGCCCGCCGGAGCCCCCGCCGCCGCCCTCGCGGGCGGACCCGCCGATCCGCAGTACCTGCCGTCGTCCGTCCAGGGCGCGGTCAAGATCCTGGTCACCGGCCCGTTCGGGGTCGGCAAGACCACGCTGGTCGGCTCGCTGAGCGAGATCGCCCCGCTGCGCACCGAGGAGACGATGACCGCCGCCAGCAGCGGGGTCGACGACCTCACCGGGCGCGGCGGCAAGACCACCACCACGGTGGCGCTGGACTTCGGCCGGATCACGCTCAACCCCCGGCTCGCCCTGTACCTGTTCGGCACGCCCGGCCAGCAGCGGTTCTGGCCGCTCTGGGACGACCTGTCGCGCGGCGCACTCGGCGCGATCGCCATGGTCGACCTGCGCCGCCCGGACGAGAGCTTCGACGTGCTCGGCCGGCTGGAGGAGCAGCGGATCCCGTTCGCGGTGGCCGTCAACACCTTCCCGGACACGCCGAGTTACCCGGAGGAGGAGCTGCGGTCCGCGCTGGACCTGCTGCCCGAGGCGCCGATCCTGTACGCGGACGCGCGGGACCGGCGGGCCTCATACGACCTGCTGATCGACTTCGTCGACCACCTGCACCGCACGTCCGTCCTGGAGCTGCAGCGATGACGACCCCCGAGCCCGGCACGGCGGTCCCCCCGCCCGGCTGCCCGGCCCACGCGACGGGCGCGACGGGCGCGCGAACGGTGCCCGGCGGGCTGCCCGTCGGGGTGCCGCTGACCCCGCTGTACGGCTCCGCCGTCGCCGACGACCCGCACGGCCTGTACGCCCGGCTGCGCGCCCAGTACGGCCCGGTGGCGCCGATCGAGCTGGAGCCCGGCGTCGAGGCCTGGCTCGTCCTCGGCTACGCCGAGCTGCTCGAACTCACCCGCAACGAGGCGCTGTTCTCCAAGGACTCGCGCCGCTGGCGGGTCCCCGCCGAGGGCCGGCTGGCCCCCGACTCGCGGATCCAGCCGATGACCTCCTGGCGCCCGACCCTGCTCAACCTGGACGGCGCCGAGCACCAGCGGCTGCGCGCCGCGGTCGCCGACACGCTCGCCCAGATCGACCACCGGCAGCTGCGCGAGACCACCGAGGCCTCCGCCGACGCGCTGATCGACAGCTGGGGCCCGGACGGCACCGCCGACCTGGTCGCCCAGTACGCGCGCCGGCTGCCGCTGCTGGTCTTCACCCAGCTGCTCGGCCTGCCGTCCGAGACCGGCCAGCACCTGATCCAGCTGATCAGCCACATCGCCGACAGCGGCGCCGAATCGGTGCGCGCCAACCAGGAGTTCCAGGCGATCCTGGTCGACCTGGTGCGGCACCGGCGGTCCGCGCCCAGCGCCGACCTCACCTCCTGGCTGCTGGCCCACCCGGCCGCGCTGACCGACGAGGAGGCGGTGCACCACCTGGTGGTGATGATGGTCGCCGGCAACGAGACCACCATCTGCTGGACCGGCAACACGCTGCGGCTGCTGCTCACCGACCGGCGCTTCCGGGCCACCCTGACCGGCGGCCGGCTGACCGTCGCCGACGCGCTGGAGGAGGTGCTCTGGCGCGACCCGCCGACGCAGAACTTCCCCGGCCGGTGGGCCACCGGCGACACCGTCCTCGGCGGCCAGTACATCGGCCGGGGCGACATGCTGGTGCTCGGCCTGGCCGCGGCCAACGCCGACCCGGCCGCCCAGGGGCCCGGCGTCCTCGGGCACAGCCCGCTCGGCGGCAACCGGGCGCACCTGGCGTGGGGCGCGGGCAAGCACGTCTGCCCGGCCCAGCACCCGGCCCGGATCATCGTCGAGACCGCCGTCGAGACCCTGCTGCACCGCCTGCCGGACCTCCAACTGGCTGTGCCGCCGAACGAGTTGACCTGGCGGCCGTCGCCCTGGTCGCGCGCCCTGGTCAGCCTGCCGGTGCTCTACAGCGCCTTCACCCCGCCCCGCCCGCCAGCCCCCGAGAGGCCCTCCGCATGGACACCGCCGCAGGCATCGCAGGACCCGCAGCCGAACCCGGCGGAGCCGACGGGCAGCAGTGCGACCACCGGGGATCCGACCGCGTCCCCTTCCTCCGGCTCGACCCCTTCGGACGCGACCAGCACGGGGAGAACGCCCGGCTCCGGGAAGCCGGCCCGGCGGTCCTGGTGGAGCTCCCTGGCGGGGTGGTGGTCTGGGCAGTGACCCACCACGACACCCTCCAGGAGCTGCTCGCCGACCCTCGGGTCGGCAAGAACCCGCAGCTCTGGACGGTGTTCCGGGAGGGCCGGCTGCCCGAGGGCTGGCCGCTGCTGAGCTTCGTCACCGTACCCGGCATGATCACCGCCGACGGCGAGGACCACCGGCGGCTGCGCGGGCTGGTCACCCAGGCGCTCACCCCGAGCCGGGTCGACGCCCTGCGGCCCGCCGTCGAGGCCCGGGCCGCCGACCTGCTCGACCGGATATCCGCGCTGCCGGAGCGGGAGTTCGACCTGCGCCGGCGGTTCGCCTACCCGCTGCCGATGCAGGTGATCGGCGAGCTGCTCGGCCTGCCGGCCAAGCAGCAGGACGAGCTGCACGACCTCTCCGACGTCCTGGTCTCCAGCGCCGCCACCCCCGAGTCCGCCGTCGCCGCGCAGCAGGCGCTGTTCACGCTGCTCGCCTCGGTGGTCGCGGCCAAGCGGGCCGAGCCCGGCGACGACCTCACCACCGACCTGATCGCCGCCCGCGAGGACGACGACCGGCTGACCGAGCCGGAGCTGGTCGGCACCCTGCTGCTCACCCTGGTGGCCGGCCACGAGACCACGCTCAACCTGATCACCAACGCCGTCCGCGCCCTGCTGAGCCACCCCGACCAGCTGCGGCTGGTGCTGGCCGGCGAGGCGTCCTGGTCGGCGGTGGTCGAGGAGACCCTGCGGTACGACTCGCCGGTCGGCCAGTTCCCGCTGCGCTACGCGACCGAGGACATCCCGGTCGGCGACACGGTGATCCGGCGCGGCGACGCGCTGCTCGCCTCGTACGCGGCGGCCGGGCGGGACGGCGGCCACTACCCGGAGGCGGACCGCTTCGACCTCACCCGGCCGGAGAACCGGCACCTGTCGTTCGGCCACGGCCCGCACTTCTGCCTCGGCTCCGGGCTGGCCCGGCTGGAGGCGGAGACGGCGCTGCGCCTGCTGTTCGAGCGGTTCCCCGCACTGGCGCTCGCGGAGGGCGAGGCGCCGGAGCCGATCCGGTCGTTCGTCAGCAACGGCGTGCGAACGCTGCGGGTCACGGTCTGACGCGCCCCACGACGGGGGTTCGCGGTGACCTCGGGGCGGCCGGGTCGTTGGGGGTTCCATGAAGAAACTCGCCACCCTGGCCGCCCTCACCATGGCCGGTCTCGCCGCCGCCGTGCCGGCCGCCTCCGCCGCCACCTCCACCGCGGCCTCCCCGGACGCGCTCGGCGGCCTCTCCAACGGGCTCACCCTCTCCCCCGCCGACCTGGTCATCCACGAGGCGAAGGACCTGCCGCTGGTCGGCAAGGCCGCCACCGAGATCGAGGGCGTCGGCACCGCCCAGATGTCCCACCCGGGCCTCAGCGGGCAGATCGGCCACGGGCTGTGACCGGCCTCCGGAAGCCCGCCGGCCTCACCCTGGTGGCCCTGGCCCTCGCCGCCGCGCCGGCCGCCCCCGCGTTCGCGGCCGACGGGGGCGTCGGCGGGGGCGCCGGCGGGGGCGAAGGTGCCACGCACACCATGGACTTCGGCTCCACCGCGAACTGCCTGCGGGAGTTCGCGACCGTCCCCGCGCTCGGCAGCCACGGCGCCGGGCCCACCACCTGCACCAACGGCGACCTGCTCGGCCACACCCTGAAGACGGTGGGTTCGCTCACGAGCTGACGCTCGGCCCCCGGTGCTCAGCCCCCGGTGCTCAGCTCCTGCAGCTCCTGGTAGCTCAGCCCGCCGTCGAGCGCGGTGTACGTTCCGTCCGCGTACACCTCCTCGGCGGCGCGGCGCACCGCCGCGTACGCCGCCCTGGCCAGGCCCGGCCCCAGGCTGACCCGGGCCACGCCCAGCCGCGCCAGCTCCGGCACCGCCGGGGAGCCCGGTCCGGCCAGCACGTTGAGCGGCACCGGGACGGCCTCGACCAGCGCGGCGATCACCGCCGGGTCGGCCACCCCGGGCACGAAGACGCCGTCCGCACCGGCCTCGACGTAGGCCCGCAGGCGGGCGATCGTCTCCTCCAGCCGCCCCTCCGGCTCGCCGATGCCGGCGAGGAAAACGTCGGTCCGGGCGTTCAGGAAGAGGTCCACGCCGGACGCGTCGGCCGCCGCGCGGGCCGCCGCGATCCGCTCGGCCGCCTCGGCGGCGGGCCGGGCGCCGTCCTCCAGGTTGACGCCGACCGCGCCGGTGGCGAGCAGCGCGGCGACCGTCTCGCCGACGCCGGCGGCGGTGTCGGCGAAGCCGCTCTCCAGGTCGGCGGTGACCGGGAGGCCGACCGCGCGGACGATCAGCGCGGTCTGGGCCAGCACCTCGTCCCGGTCGGCGGCGTCGCCGTCGGCGCTGCCGAGCGTCCAGCTGACGCTCGCGCTGGCGGTGGCGACGGCGCGCGCCCCGGCGGCGGCGACCAGCCGGGCGCTCGCCGCGTCCCACACGTTGGCGAGCACCAACGGCGTTCCGGGGCGGTGGAGTTCGCGCAGCGCGCGGGCCTTCTGCTGCTGGCTGCTCATCTGCGGGGACCTCACTTCGCGGCCGGGCTGAGGCGCGAGGTGACGCCGATCCGGTTCCAGGCGTTGATGGTCACGATCAGCGCGATCAGCTGCGCCAGCTCGGCGGGCTCGAACAGCGCGGCCGCCTCGTCGTAGACGGCGTCCGGCACGTGGCCCTGGGTGAGCAGGGTGATCGACTCGGTCAGCGCGAGGGCCGCCCGCTCCCTGGCGGTGAACCACGAGGTCTCCCGCCAGGCCGGGAGGGAGAGCAGCCGGTGGTCCTGCTCGCCGTTCTTGCGGGCGTCGGTGGCGTGCATGTCGATGCAGAACGAGCAGCCGTTGACCATCGAGGCGTGCACCTTGACCAGCTCGGCGAGGACCGGGTCCACGCCCTGGCGGGAGGCGCGCTCCAGGCCGTACATCGCCTTGTAGAAGTCGGGCGCCAGCTCGGGGAGGGAGATCCGCTGGGCGGGGGCGGGGACGGGGGTGCCGGGCTCGTTCGTGATCGTCATGCCGGCCAGCCTAGGCATCCGACGGCCCACCGGTCTGGTGCATTTGCGACATGAACCCTTGGGCCACTTCCGGCCCGCGCCGTCACGCGGAGTGTGGCACGGCGGACCGTCCGGGCGGAAGGCTCCGGGCCTCTCCCCGTGCGCGAACAACCGTGCGAGGATCCGGAGGAGAGGATCCGGATCAGGGGGACGAGGCGCGTGTGTACGGCGTTCGTGAGCATCGAGCCGGCGGCGGCGGTGCCGGTACTGCTGCTGTCGGTGCGGGACGAGTACGCCGGCCGGCGGTGGGCGCCGCCCGGGCGGCACTGGCCCGCGCAGCCGTCGGCGGTCGGCGGGCTGGACCTGGTCGCGGGCGGGACCTGGCTCGCGGTCTCCCCCGGATCGGACTCCGGCGCGGCCGGCGGACCGGTCGCGGCCTGCCTGCTGAACGGTTTCGGCACCCCCGCCCCGGAGCCGGCCCGGCTCTCGCGCGGTGAACTCCCGCTGCTCGCCGTCCGGGGCGGCCGGGTCGACGAGCTGGACCTCGACCGGTACGACCCGTTCCACCTGGTGGTGGTCCGGCCGGACGGCGCCCGCGTGCTCAGCTGGGGCGGCGGGCCCGGCGGCCGGCTGGTCGAACTGGAGCTGCCGACCGGGCTGAGCGTCGTCCTCAACGACGGGCCGGAGGGCCTGGCCGAGAACCGCACCGCCTCCGAGCGGATCCGCGCCCTGATGGCCGCCCGCGCCGCGCACTTCCGGCCCCGCTTCGAGGCCGTGCCCCGGCCGGAGCCGCTGCCCGGTGCGGCGAGTGCCGGGGAGGCCTGGGGCGGCTGGCTGCCGATCGTCTCCGGCGACGGGCTGGCCCTGGACGCCCCCGCCGCGCTGGTCCAGCGGCGCGAGTTCGGGGACGGGCGGATCTGGGGCTCGTCCTCGATCTCGCTGCTGGCCTTCGGCCCGGCGGGGGTCCGCTACGACTTCGGCCGGGCCCCGGTGACCGCGGGTGACGGCTTCCGGCGGGTGGAGCTGTCCGGCCCGCCCGGCTGAGCGGAGCACCCGGTCAGCCCGCGGCCGGGGCGGCGACGAACACCGCCTTGATCAGCCGGTCCAGCGCCTTCGGGAACTCCACCGCCGGGTTCATCTCGGCGTCGCCGGTGGTGAGTCCGGCGGTCAGGGTGGTGCCGCCGTCGGGCGTGGCGATCATCAGCGCGCCGTAGCCGCCCGGGGCGCCGCCGTTGTGGTGGACGATGGTGACCCCGCCGTTCTCCGGGCCCAGGTCCTGCACGAACACGCCCAGGCCGTAGCCCAGCATCCCGTGCGGCGTGCGCAGTTCGGCCAGCAGCGGGTCCGGCAGGAGCCGGCCGCCGAGCAGCGCGGAGAAGAAGGTGTGCAGGTCGCGGGTGGTCGAGATCATGTCGCCGGCGCCGGTGAGGAGCGAGAGGTTCTGCCGGGTGACGTCGACCACCTTCCACTCGTCGCCGTCCTGGTAGCGGCAGTAGCCGTGGGCGTGCGGCGCGGGCAGCTCGGTCGAGTCGCCCGGCACCAGGGTCTCCCGCAGGCCCAGCGGCGCCAGGATCCGCCGTCCCATCTCCTCGGCGTACGAGCCGCCGGTGACCGCCTCGACCAGCAGCACGGCCAGCGTGTAGTTGGTGTTGGAGTAGCTCTGGTCGGTGCCGGGCTCGAACCGGGCGGGCTTGGCGAGCGCGAACTCGACCAGCTCGTCCGGCCGGTAGCTGTGGAAGCGGTTCTCCACCCAGTCCTTGCCGACCCCGGGCAGGCCGGGGACGAAGGTCCCGTCGGGGTCGAGCTCGCCGGTGAAGTTGTGGACGCCGCTGGTGTGCTGGAGCAGCATCCGCACGGTGATCCGCCGGTCCAGACCGAACCGGGGCAGGTGGTCGGCCACCGGGGTGTCCAGCCCGATCGCGCCGTCGGCGACCAGCCGGAGCACCAGGGCGGCGACGAAGGTCTTGGTGGTGCTGCCCACCCAGAACCGGCCGTCCGTGGCGGGCTTGGCCTCCTTGCCGAGCTCGCTCACGCCGGCGCTGCCGGTCCACTCGCCGTGCGCGTCGTTCACCCGCAGCTGGATCCCGGCGAAGCCGGCGTCGACGAAGTCCTGGGCGGCCCGCTGGAGGTCCGGGCGGTCGGGGTTGGCGGTGGTGGCGGTGGTGGTCGGGGACTCGCTCATTGACGTTTCCTTCTCTTCGTTCTCGGGTGCGGGGTCTCAGAGGCCGCAGGGGCTCAGCGGGTGCGGGGGATCAGAGGCTGCGGGCGGTGATGTCGCCGTAGGAGGTGGTCGCGTGGATGGCCAGCGCGGCGCCGGCGCCGTCGGCGTTGGTGAGCGCGTTGTCGATCCGGCCGTAGGCGGTGCCGGCGTCCAGGGTCGCGGAGACCCCGCGGGCGGCGCCGACCGCGATGGCGCCGTGCTCGGTGCGCAGCGTGACCGTGCCGCGGACGGCCTCGGTGATCCGCAGGTCGCCCTTCTGGGTCGTGATCTCGGCGTCGCCGCCGAGGCGGCCGATCGTGATGTCGCCGGACTGGAGGGTGAGGCGGGCGGCGGCGGTCTCGTCGAGCTTGACGGTGCCCGCGGCGACCTCGACGGTGACGTCGCCGAGGCGTCCGACGCCGCGGAACTCGGCGGCGGCGGCCGTCGCCTCGACCGTGGAGCCGGCGGGCAGCTGGACGGTCACCTCGACGGCGCCGGAGGAGCCGAGGAGCTGGTTCTTCCCGGCCGGGGCCTGGATCCGCAGGACGCCGTCGGCGTAGTCGACCGTGATCCGCTCGGCGGCCTTCACGTCGCGGCTCTTCGAGGCGTCGGCGGGGCGGACCTCGACGGTGGTGTCGGCGCGGTCGGCGGCGATCAGGCGGAGGTGGCCGGCGGGGATGTCGAGGATGGTCGAGATCGGGGCGGTGGTGGCGAAGGTCTGCACTTTTTGCTCCTGCGGTCGTTGTTTCTGACAACGGAAAAGCTACGTTGCGCTCAAGGATCTGGCAACGACCTTGTTGCAAGGAAAGGACATCAATGCAGGTTGTTGACGGTATTTCGTTGCAACAGATGCCCTTCCGGTGCAACGTGACGGACGGCGTTCGTTGCAATGGAATGAAGGCGAACGCTATGCTGGCCGCACCGGGGCACCATCGGGGGCGCCGGAGGACGCAAGAAGGAGACCGCGATGCCGGGCGGCAGGCTCACCCAGCAGGAACGCCAGCAGATCGCGCTGGGACTGGCCGACGGCCTCGCCTACGCCGAGATCGGCCGCCGCCTCGGCCGGCCGACCTCGACGGTCACCCGCGAGGTGCTGCGCAACGGCGGTCCCGGCGGCTACCGCGCGGACCTCGCTCACCGCGCCACCGAGCACCGCACCAAGCGCCGCAAGCCGGCCGCCCCGCGCGGGCCGGAGGCGGCCCCGCAGCCGCACGGGCGCGACGCGGAGGCGGTGCGGGAGTACGAGGAGGTGTTCACCACCGTCCTGATGCAGACCGGCATGCCCAAGATGACGGCCCGCGTGCTGACCTGCCTGTTCACCAGCGACGAGGGCAGCATGACGGCGGGTGAGCTGGTCCGGCGGCTCCAGGTCAGCCCGGCGTCCGTCTCCAAGGCGATCGCGTTCCTCGACAGCCAGGGCCTGGTCCGCCGGGAGCGCGACGAGCGCCGCCGCGAACGCTACGTCGCCGACGACGACGTCTGGTACCAGTCCATGCTGGCCAGCGCCCAGGGCACCGCGGCGCTGGCGATGACCGCGCGGCAGGGCGTGGGCGTCCTCGGCCCGGCCACCCCGGCCGGCGTGCGGATGGAGAACGTCGCCCGCTTCGTCGACTTCGTCTCCGAGGCCATCGTCCGCGCCGCCGAGCAGGCGCGCGAGGTCCTGCACACGAAGCCCGGGGCGCCTGCGGCCGACACCGCCCGGGACTGAGCGGGCGTCAGCGCTTGCCGCGGCCGAAGCGGTTGAGCAGGCAGCTGTCGGCGGCCTGTCCGGCGGCCTGCTCGGCGGCGTCGAGGCCGGCGACGCGGGCGGTGAGGTCGTCGGCGAAGCGGCCGAGCAGCCGGCCGAAGTCCTGCCGGTCCTGCTCGCTCCACCCGGCCATCGCCCCGGAGAGCCAGCCGAGCACCACGGCCAGGTAGCGGTCGGTGGCCTCGGCCCCCTCCGGGGTGGGCTCGATCAGGCGGGCCCGCTGGTCGTCCGGGTCGGCGACGCGGCGGACCAGTCCGCGCTTCTCCAGTCCGTTGATCTGCCGGGTGACGTGCGGGCCCACCACCTGCATCCGGGTGGCGATCTCCCCCACCCGCAGCGGTCCGCCGGCCATCCGAAGGGTGACGAGGAGCGACATCGCGGGCCGTTCGAGGGAGAGCCCGGCCTCCGCCATCGCGTGCTCGTCCAGTCGGCCCCGGCTCAGCACGCCGCTGAGCTGGGAGATCCGGGGCAGCAGCCCGGTCAGCAGATCGTCCGCGCCCGCGTCCATCGGCAGCCTCTTCTTTAGATACCTAAGTTAGGTATATGGTTTCGTCCAGCTGATGCCACGTCAGGCGGCCCTGGCGTGCGGAAAATAAACATACCTACGGTACGCAAAGGTACGCAGATGACCAGTGCACCGAAGATCCTCGTATCCGGCGCCGGCATCGCCGGAACCGCCCTCGCCCACTGGCTCCACCGGCACGGCGCCGACGTCACGGTGGTCGAGAAGGCCGACAGCGTCCGCCCCGGCGGCTACCCCATCGACATCCGCGGCACCGCCGTCGAGGTCGTCGACCGGATGGGCCTGCTGCCCCGGCTGCGCCCCGTCCACGTCGACACCCGGCGGATCTCCTTCCTCGACCCCGACGGCCGGCCGATAGCCGCGCTCTCCCCCGAGGCCGTGGCCGGCGGCGACGCCCGGCGCGACCTCGAAGTCGCCCGCGGCGACCTCACCGGCGCCCTGTACGAAACCGTGTGCGACAGCGTCGAGTTCCGCTTCGGCGACTCCGTCGCCGCCCTCGACGAGCACGCGCGCGGCATCGACGTGACCTTCCGCGGCGGCGACCGCCGCACCTTCGACCTGGTCGTCGGCGCCGACGGCATCCACTCGCACACCCGCGGCCTCGCCATCGGCCCCGAGGCACCCCACCACCGCGACCTCGGCTACCGCTTCGCCGGCTTCGCCCTGCCCAACCACCGCGGGCTCGACCGCGAGGCCGTGATCTGGAACGCCCCCGGTCGGGCCGCCGTCCTCTACGCCGCCGGGCCCGCCCCCGAGCGGGTGCACGGACTGCTCGTCCTCACCGGCGACGACCCCGCCCCGCGCGACGAGGAGTCCCAACGCGCCCTGGTGGCCGCCCGGTTCGCCGGGGACGGGTGGGAGGTCCCGCGCCTGCTGGACGCCCTGCGCGGGGCCGAGGACCTGTTCTTCGACACGGTCGGCCAGATCCGGCTGCCCCGATGGTCCCGGGGCCGGGTCGCGCTGGTCGGGGACGCCGCGTACGCGCCGTCGTTCTTCTCCGGGCAGGGCACCAGCCTCGCCCTGGTCGGCGCCTACGTGCTGGCCGGCGAACTCGCCGCCGGCCGGGACCACGCGGCCGCCTTCGCCGGGTACGAGGCGCGGCTGCGCGAGTTCGTCGAGCTCAACCAGGCGCTGGCCGACGGCGGCGCGGCAGGGCTGGTCCCGCGCACCGCCGAGGAGCTCGCCGGACGCAACGCCGCGCTGCGGGACCCGGGGGCGGTCGCCGCGGCGGGGTCGGAAGGCGGGTCGGTGGCCGGTCCGGAGGCCGGTCCGTCTCCCTACTCCGCCCTCACCTTGCCGGACTACCGGTAACCGACGGGGGCGGGTGCTTCGCGCTGCTTCCCCACCCCCCTTTGCCGGATTGTCGGGCGCGACAGTTTCCGGCGGGCTCCTTCTGGTCCGGCCGCCATGGTTCGTGGACGTCCCGAGCGGGACGGTGGAGGGCGGTGGCCGGTCACCGCGGCCGGTCGCCGCATCCGACCGGACCACGACCGAGGAGCCCGCCCATGCGCCGCGACCAGGTGCCGCAGCACGCCACCACCCCGCTCACCGCCCCGCCCTACCCCGCGCGGATCACCCGGTTCACCGACCGCGAGTACCTCAACGTGGTCTACCGCACCGATCCGGACGCGCTGCGCGCCGTCGTCCCCGAACCGCTGGCCCTCGGCGAGCCGCTGGTGCGCTTCGAGGTGATGCGGATGGGCGAGGTGGACGGCTACGGCCCGTACCTGGAGGCCGGGCAGGCGATCCCGGTGACGTACGAGGGCGAGCACGGCGAGTACCTGCACGCGATGTACCTGGACAACTTCGGCGCCACCGCGGCCGGGCGCGAACTGAGCGCCTACCCCAAGTCGGTGGGCACGCCGCGGCTGACCGCCGAGGCGGGCGCCCTGGTCGGCACCCTCGACTACGGCAGCCAGCGGGTCGCCACCGCCACCATGGGCTACAAGTGGCAGCCGCTGGACTTCGCCACCGCGCGCGAGCAGATCACCGTACCGACGTACATGGTGAAGATCGTCCCGGACTACGCGGGCGGCCTGCGGGTCTGCGACCTGGTCCGCACCCGGATCACCGACGTCACCGTCAAGGAGGCCTGGACCGGTCCGGCCCGGCTGCACCTCGCCGCCCACGTGATGGCCCCGCTCGCCGACCTGCCGGTCCTGGAGATCGTCTCGGCCAGCCACATCGTCACCGACCTCACCCTCGCGCCGATCACCCCCGTGCACGACTACCTCGCCTGAGGAACCCTGATGAACAGCGCCTCCACCAAGACCGCCGCCACCAAGACCGCCGCCGTCATCGGCGCCGGCACCATCGGCCTCTCCTGGACCGCCCTGCTGGCCGCCCACGGCTGGCACGTCCGGATCACCGACCCCCGCCCCGACCTCGCCGAGGCCGTCCACCACGCCCTCGCTCAGGCCGCCCCCGCGCTCGCCGCCCAGGGCTGGGACACCACCGGGCTCGCCGAGCTGGTCACCGTCGCCGACTCCCCGGCCGAGGCCGTCGCCGGGGCCGCGCTGGTCCAGGAGAACGGGCCGGAGAACCTCGGCTGGAAGCGCGAACTCTTCGCCGAGCTGGAACGGTTCGCCCCGGCCGACGCCGTGCTCGCCAGCTCCAGCTCGTCCATCCCGGCCTCGGCCATCGCGGGCGGTGCGGCGGAGGTCGTCGACGGCGGGACGGGCGGCATCGACGGCGGGGCGGGCGGCATCGACGGCGGCCGGATCCTGGTCGGCCACCCGTTCAACCCACCGCACCTGATCCCGGTCGTCGAGGTCGTCCCCGGCGCCCGGACCGCCCCGGCGACGGTCGACCGCGCGGTGGCGATCTACCGCTCGCTCGACCGCACCCCGGTCGTGCTCGGCCGGGAGGTCGGCGGCTTCGTCGGCAACCGCCTGCAGACCGCCCTGCTGCGCGAGGCCATCCACCTCGTCCAGGAGGGCATCGCCACCCCCGCCGGGATCGACGAACTGATGCGCGGCTCGCTCGGCCCGCGCTGGGCCGCGCTCGGCCCGTTCCAGGCCGCCCACCTGGGCGGCGGCCCCGGCGGCTTCGCCCACCTGATCGCCCACATCTGGCCCGCGATGTCCCGCCTGCGGATCGGCGACGTCGACCCCGAGCGGATGGCAGCCGTCGTCGATGCCGTCACCACCGAGTACGGCGCCCGCCCCTACGACACCGCCACCGCCGAGGCCGAACGCCGTCAGCTGGCTGTCTTCGACACCCTCACCTGAGCACTGCTTCCCGATCTCCCGCACAGGAAGTCGGACCCGCCGACTTCCTGTGCGGGAGGGGTAGGCCGGCTCAGAGGAAGCCGAAGAAGCGATTCCACCAGCTGGGCCGCTGAACGAACGAGGGCAGCCGGCTCGGCCCGTCGTAGTCGCTCTCCAGCAGCTCCTCGGGGACCATCACATAGCCGAGCTCGGTCAACGCCCGGTCGACCTTCGCAAGGTCCGCGCCGTCCAGTTCGCCTTCGGCCTGGGCATCGTCGGTTCCGAAGAAGGCGCCAGGATTGTCCGCGCAGACCAGAGCAAGTGAGCCGAACTTGCTCACGCAGACGACGATCCGGGTCCCGCGCAGGGTCGCCGCCGCCGGCACGGTGACGCGTCCGTACTCGCTGGAGTCCTGGGTGTCCGGCTCGGCCGTGCAGCGAGTCGCGAAGTCGCCTTCGAGCCGGGCCACCAGAGTGCCGAATCGGGCTGCGATCTCGCCACGGTCGTAGCCCTGCGGCCGCTCCAGCCGTCCCGGATCGTCGAGTGCGCGCAACAACGCGAGCAGATCCGCTTCGCTCCTGGTCATGCACTCATCCTGGTGCACCGGCCATCCGTGCAGCGGTCCGGGGCGCCACGCTCCCGGCCGCACAGGAAGTCGGACCGGCCGACTTCCTGTGCGGCGGGACGGGCGGGTGTTGTCGGAGGCCGCTCGTAGGCTGCCGCGCATGAGCATGAACGGCGAGTACCTGCGCGTCACCCCCGAAGAGCTGGACCGCGCCCTCAAGGATCCCGCGTGGGCACTGGAACTGGTCGAGGAGATCCAGGACGAGCAGGAGAAGAACGAACCGGCCCCCGCCGAAGCGCGCCACTTCACCACGGACAAGGCCTGGGACCTCGTGGGATTCCTGCTGCGGCGCGCCGGCTTCCCGGTCGACCTCGTGCGCGACGGCCAACCCTTCGCCGACGACGAGGACTGGGGCTACGGGCCGCCCCGGTACCTCACCGTCGAGCAGGTCCGGCTGGCCGCCGAGGCCTTGGGCGGGACCGGCTATGACCGCCTCATCGACGGCGTCGACCCCTCGGAGCTCGCCGAGGCCGAGATCTACCCGGCGATCTGGGACTCGCCCGAGTCGCTGGAGTGGGCCCGCTGGGTGTTCCCGCCCCTGACGGAGTTCGTCCGGGCCGCGGCTGTCGACGGTGACGCAATGCTGCTCTGGATCGCCTGAACCGCTCTCCCCGCACAGGAAGTCGGATCGGCCGACTTCCTGTGCGGACCGAAGTGTCGGGAGAACGTCCGGCCAACGTCGTTCCCCCGCGTTCCGGTGCTTGGCAACCTGATGCCCGCAGGAGCGCGGAGGAGCAGTTCCTCCGCGAGGGCGATTCACGGAGGCAACCATGAGGCTGAGGATCGGACGCCGTGCCGCGGCGCTCGCAGCAGTTGCGGCGATGAGCACCGGAGCGCTCGGCGCGTCGGCGGGAAGCGCTTCCGCCGAGGACTACGTCCCGATCAACGTCGGGCACTGGGTGGGCCTCTACGACGGTCCCAACACCAGCTCGAAGGCCGGGTGGGCCGACGTGCCCCCGGGTGGGGCGATCATCGCCCAGTGCTGGACCGTCGGCGAGAGCATCGGGAACTACGGCAACACCTGGTACCGCGCGTACCAAGTCTATTGGCCCAGCGCCGGGTGGACGAACGTCTCGCCCGACGTCTACGTCTTCGCCGGATACGCGGACGGGAACGCCCGCACGGTGGACCGGGACCCCAAGATCCCCCGGTGCCGCTGACGCCGAGCACCCACGCGCTCGCCGACACCGGGCCGCCCCTGCAGAGGAAGTCGGACCCGCCGACTTCCTGTGCAGGGCGGGATGATTACCAGGAGACGGGGAGGTCCTGGGCGAGGCCGATCAGGTTGCCGTCGGTGCCTCGGAGGACGGCGAGGCGGCGGCCGGGGACGTCGGTGATGCCGGCGAGCGGGCTGCCGTCGCCGTCGGTGAGCACGCCGTCGGCGTCCTGGACCAGGGCCGTGGCACCGGAGGCGGTCAGTTCCCCGTGGGCCTTCTCGATGTCGGCGACCGCGAAGAAGACGAGCGGGTGGTCGGCCCAGGGCAGGCGGGTGAGGCCGATCTCGGCGCCGCCGGAACCGAAGGCCGCGAAGTCGGCGTTCCGGTAGAGCGGTTCGCGACCCAGCGCCGCCGTCCACGCCGCGATACCAGCATCCAGGTCTCGTGCCGGGTAGACCACCAGACGCACACCGTCCAGCTCGCTCATCGTCAAGCCCCCCTTGGTCGTTGAGTGAGTTCCCGAGGATAGCGCCGCACAGGAAGTCGGCGGGTCCGACTTCCTGTGCGGGGGTGGTGGGGCGCTGTGTCCGGTCCGTGCCCCCCTGCCGGTCGCGCCGGGCGTCAGCCGCAGTCGGCCGTCAGCGAGCCGACCCGGTGCCCGTCGAGCTCATGCTTGCCGAAGCCGACCAGCTCCTGCTCGTCCCCAGCGAAGTTCGGCTCGTCGTTCAGACGGATGATGCAGTCGAAGTCGTCCGGGAGCGGGTTGAAGGTGGAGAACGGGTGGATCGGCGGCTCGATGTCGCCCAGCTCCCGCAGGGTGAAGCCGTCCTTCCTGATGTGGGCGTTCTCCTTGAGCAGGATGCGGCCGGTCTGATGCGGGCCTTCGTAGAGACAAAGGAAGCCCTTGGGGCAGTGGGCCGCCACGGGGGCGGCCGGGCTCGCGTGGACGGCGGGAGCGGTCGCGGCAGCGAGGCTCAGGGCTGCGGCGGAGGCGAGGGCAACGCGGAACAACTGGTGACGCACGGAGGCTCCAAGCACGGGATTGTCACTGTCGGTATCGATGTGCGTTCCCATTGTGATCTTGTTCCTGGGCGAACGAGTGCCACCACGCTGGACCTCCACGGAATCACCGGCACCCGGTGCCCCTCATCGACGGGCAGGGAGCGCCGCTTCGCGCTTCGGCGCCGCACAGGAAGTCGGACGGGCCGACTTCCTGTGCGGGGTGCAGGGCTCAGCGGTTGCGGGTGGACCAGTAGTGCTCGATGGCGCGGCTGAGGGCGGAGTTGAGGAGGAGGGTGCCCGCACAGAGGGCGAGGAGGAAGAGCAGGTTCGCGAGGCCCGGGTCATGGCGGCGGACGGGGTGGCTGGCGACGGCGGCCATCGCCGTGCCGGCCGCCACGGAGGCGGCCGAGGCGGCGATCAGGAGGGCGCGGGGTGGTGGGCGACGGCTCACGGGGCCGCGCGCCGCGCGGGTGGGGAGGGGGGAGCGGTGACGTCCTCGGGGCGGGTCGTCCACTCGATGCCGCCGCCGACGGGGCGGAGGTAGAGGCGGCCGGCGATGGTGTCCATGTAGACGCCCGTGCGGTGGGTCCGGCGGTCGTGGAGGAGGGCGCCGGGGGCGGGGGCGGGGATGCGGTTCATGTGGTGCGGGCTTTCGATTTCGGTGAGGGGGGGCTGGCGGGTTCTAGCGCTGGGCGAGTCGGATGGTCACCAACCGCCCGGTGGCGGCGACGACTTCGGCGTCGAGCGGAGCGCCGCCGGGGGCGTTGAGGGTGACGGGGAGCCCGACGGAGGGCCGCCAGGGCTGCTGCTCGTGGACGGTGCGGCGGGCGCGGACACCGTCGCGGATCACATCGACGAGCTTGATGACCACGGAGGTCGGGGCGGCACCGAGGTCGATGAGGACGACACCGGTGACGGAGGCGCAGTGCCAGTCGATCCCGGTGGAGGGGAGGGCGGTCCCGGCGGCGGCGAGGGTCGCCTTGAGGTCATCGAGGGTCTCGGCCGCCTCGCGGCGGTCCTCGGCGGTGATCTTTCGGAGCATGGAAGCCATGGGAGTTGGCCTTTCTGCGGATTTCCCGATTGCCCCTCCAGAGAAGCGGATTCTGACTACGCTGAGAAGTGGGTTGGTGACTACAAAGATTCAGGTTGCCGAAGGGGGCCTCGATGGCCAAGAACGAGCTTCTGCCGCCCGGGATGACGCCGAGGGAGTACTACGGCTCTGAGCTGAAGAGATTGCGGGAAGCCACCGATCCGAGGGTTTCGCAAGAGAAGCTGGGATTGATGACGTTCGTCTCCGGTGCTTATATCGGACTATTGGAGACGGCGGTCCGAGTGCCCCGGCTGGAATTGTCGATGCAGATCGACCAGGTGCTCTCAACAGGTGGGGTGTTGGAGCGGATCCACCAGCTGATGAACTTCTCGAAGTTCCCCGACTACTTCAAGGACACCGCAGAACACGAGCAACGAGCCAAGGCCATCAGCGAATACGCCGGCCACATCGTGCCCGGCGTGCTGCAAACGCCGGAATACGCTCGCGCTATCTTCCTGGACGGCGCCGAACTCCGCACCGATGACGAGCTGGACGACCTGGTGGCAGCACGCATGGAGCGCGCTTGCCACATCACCCGCGAGGATGGCCCCGAGCTCTGGTACATCCTGGATGAGGCCGTTCTTCGCCGCGTGGTCGGCGGCAATCCGATCATGGCAGAACAGCTGCGGCATCTTGCAGACCTGATCAACCGGCGACGGCTAATCCTTCAAGTCGTCACGTTCGGAGCCGGCGCCCACGCTCTCCTCTCAGGCGTCCTCAGCTTGATGTCCTTCGAGGATGAGCCGCCGCTGGCCTACAGCGAGGGTCCGTTCGCAGGCCAGTTGCTCGATGATCAACAGTTGGTCGCGAAATGCACCCGGGCATACGATCTGGTTCGGGCCGCCGCGCTGTCGAGGAGGGCGTCCCTCACCCTCATCGAGTCGGTGGCAGAGGAGTACGAGCGTGCACAGGACTGATCAGCAGTCAGCAAGGTGGCGCAAGAGCAGCCACAGCAACGCCGAGGGCGCCTCCTGCGTGGAGGTGGACGACACCAGGCCGGGGCGGGTCCGTGACTCCAAGGATCCCGGCGGGCCCGACCTCAGCTTCACCTCCGCCGCCTGGCAGGACTTCGTCACTGCCGTCCGCGCCGGGGAGTTCGGCAACATCTGATCTGTCGAGCCCGGAATCTCGGGGAGGTAGCGCCGGATGAAGCCATCGCCCACCGACCCTGTCGCGTGGAACGCCTACCTCGCGGAGGGGAACGCCAAGCAGGCTCGGAAGCGGGTCTCGGCCGACGTGATCATCCGGAACTCCGCCGGACACGTCCTCGTCGTCAACCCCACCTACAAGGAGGGCTGGGACCTCCCCGGCGGGATGGCCGAGGCCAACGAGCCGCCGCACGAAGCGGCGGCTCGTGAACTCCGCGAGGAGCTGGGCCTGGAGATCACCATCCGCAGCCTGCTCGTCGCCGACTGGGTCCCGCCGCATGGACCGTGGGATGACCAACTCGCCTTCATCTTCGACGCCTGCCTCGTCGGCGGCACCGACGAGGCAGGCCTGCGCCCCCGCGACGACGAGCTCTCCGAGGCCGTATTCCTCCCCGGGGACGAGATAC
Source organism: Kitasatospora sp. NPDC093806 (assembly GCF_040683335.1). Lineage (NCBI taxonomy): Bacteria > Bacillati > Actinomycetota > Actinomycetes > Kitasatosporales > Streptomycetaceae > Kitasatospora > Kitasatospora sp. NPDC093806. The sequence continues at coordinate 16,596 of NZ_JBFBDO010000085.1, read as the reverse complement.
CGGATCTTCTGCGCCCACGCCTGCGCGACCGGTTCGGCGCCGCACTACGGGCGCTCGCCGACGACCGGACCCGCTACCTCCACAACGGCCGGGAGCCGTGGTGAACTAGCAAGACGGGGATGCTCACAGCTGTCTTGTTGAGGCGGAGGCGTCCCGGGCCTGATCCTCTTGGCGGCGGAGGTCCACGAGAATGCGACCGAGCAATGAGCGTCCCGCCCAGTGGCGGAAGAGCAGCTACAGCAACTCCGAAGGCGCCTCCTGCATCGAGGTGGACGACGCCAGGCCCGGGCGGGTCCGTGATTCCAAGGATCCCGGCGGGCCTGACCTCGCCTTCTCCCCTGCCGCCTGGCAGGACTTCGTCATCGCGGTCCGCGCCGGGGAGTTCGACCCCCGGCGCTAAGCCAGCTCGACGGCCTTGAAGCTGGTGAACTCGGAGCTGTACACCTCACTGGCCGGCTTGAGCCAGTACTTCGGCGACTTGGGGTTGCAGATGATCCTGCCGTTCGGCTCCTGCAGCTTGAACCCCGTGTCGTCCGGCACGATCTTCCACGCCGTCGCACAGCTCGACGCCTTGGCCAGCCTGATGCCCTTGTCGGTCGAGCACCAGGTGTCGTAGCCGGGCCAGTTGGAGCTGGTCGACCTGACCGTGTACCGGTCCTCGCCCTTCTTCTCGAACACCACTGCGGTGCCGTTGCTGTTCTCGTCATTCGTGAGCAGCGCCCAGTCGTTGTCGGTGGACACCTCGAACGTCACCCCCCGGTTGCCCGCGTTCGGGGCCACCAAGTAGTACGACTTGCCGGTCTCGATGGTGTCGTCGTCCCGGGGCGTCGAGTGCGCGGCGGGCGCCGGGAGGGCCGCGAGCGCCGTCACGGCGAACGCGGCGGCCAAGGCCTTGCGAAGAGAACGCGGGGTCTGCACGACTCGCCTCCAAGAAAGGTCGTGTACACCGGATCCGGTGCTGAGGAGAACCATGACAGGCCCCGGCCCGCCCGCCGACCGAATCGCGGGCCGGTTCACCCGACAGTGGGAACCGCGCCTACGCCTTGACGGCCGCCCCCAGGAACCCCTCCACCAACTCCGCCAGCTCCCCCGGGCGTTCGAGGTGGAGATCATGCGTGGTGCCGGGGACGCTCACAACTTCGGTGTTGGGACGAAGCCGAAGCATCTCGGCCAACTGCTGCTCGTCGATGATGGTCTCCTGAGCCAGAACGGCCAAAGTGGGACAGGCGATCGCGCTCCACTCCGGCCACCAGCCGCGGCCGGTGTTCTCCGCGAGCGACGCGACCATCACGTCCGCGTCGAAGCGGGGCCACCAGCCGTCGTCTCGACGTTCGAGTCCTGCCGCCCAGCCTTCGCCGACGGGGCCGCCACCCAGGAACTCCACCGCCGCCTCCCACGACGCGAACGGGACGGGCCAGGAGGCGAACCAGGACCCGATCTCAGCCACGGTCTCGGGGGTTGTGGCTGCCGGGCCGGCTTCGACGAGGACCAGGGCCTCAACCAGCTCGGGGTGGGCGGCTGCGGTGAGCATCGCGGCGTGGGCTCCGTAGGACTGGCCGACGAGCGAGACGCGCCCCAGGGCGAGTTGGTCGATGACGGCCACAACATCCGCGATGTAGGCGGCCCGGGAGACGTCGGCCGGACGCCGTTCGCTGGCACCGTGGCCGCGTTGGTCGAGGGTGATCACTCGGTGACGTGGGGAAAGGCGGGAAGCGACGGCGTCCCACTCGCCGGAGTGGCCGGCCAGGCCGTGGAGCAGCAGCACGGCCGGCCCGTCGCCGCCCCGGTCGTGGCAGGCGAGGCGGACGCCGTCGCGGGTGAGGATGCGGTTCACGGGTTCTCCAGTCGACGGGCGCGGGCGGTGAGGTGGCGGCGTTCGGGGGCGCTGGTGGCGTGGCGGGCGGCGTCCCGATACGTGGCTGCCGCCGTCGGGTCGCCGAGGAGTTCCAGCAGGTGGGCGCGGGTGGCCATCAGGCGGTGGTGGCGGGACATGCGTTTGTCGGCAGCCAACGGGGCAAGGGCGGCCAGGCCGGCGGCGGGGCCCTCGACCATGGCGAGGGCGACGGAACGGTTGAGGGTGACGAAGGGGTTCTCGCCGAACCGGGCCAGAAGGTCGTAGAGGACGAGAATCTGGGGCCAGTCGGTGGAGCCGGACTCCGGGGCCTCGTCGTGGACGGCCGCGATGGCTGCCTGGAGTTGGTAGGGGCCGACCCGGCCAAGGGGGAGGGTGTCACTCAGGAGAGAGGTGCCTTCCAAGATGAGAGGCTCTAACCAAAGTGAGCGGTCCTGCTCCGCGAGCGGCACCAACTCCCCGCCCGCCCCCGTCCGCGCCGGGCGCCGCGCGTCCGTCAGCAGCATGAGGGCGAGCAGCCCCGCCGTCTCCGCATCGTCCGGGACGAGCCGGAGGAGCAGGCGGGTCAGGCGGATGGCTTCGCCGGAGAGCGCGGGCGCGGTCAGGTCCTCCCCGCCGCTCGCCGTGTAGCCCTCGTTGAAGATCAGGTAGAGCACCTGGCGGACCTCGGCCAGCCGCTCGGACGGCGTGACGGCGGGCAGCCCCGCCGTCCGCACCGTCTGCTTCGCCCGGCTGATCCGCTGCGCCATCGTCGCCTCGGGCACCAGGAACGCCGCCGCGATCTGCCCGGTGCCGAGCCCGCCGACCGCCCGCAAGGTGAGCGCGATCCGGCTGGGCGCCGACAGTTCCGGGTGGCAGCAGAGGAACAGCAGCTCCAGCGAGTCGTCGCGGTCGGAGACCGACGGGGCATCGGCCGCCGCACTGAGCAGCGCCGCCTGCGGCGTGGCGACGGCGAGCGCGTCCTCGCGGCGCCGCCGGGCCGCCTCGCTGCGCACCGCGTCGACCAGCCGCCGCCCGGCGACGGTCACCAGCCAGCCGCGCGGGTTCTCCGGCACCCCCTCGGCCGGCCACTGGGTGGCGGCGGCGAGCAGCGCCTCCTGGACGGCGTCCTCGCAGGCGTCGAACTGCGCCTGCCCGTACCGGCGCAGCAACGCCCCGAGGGCCTGCGGCGCGAGGTCGCGCAGCAGGCCCTCCAGGCCGTACCCCACGGAGTCGCTCACGCGTCCGCCGGGGACTCGTGCAGGATCGGCCACAGCTCGACCGGCTCGACGTCCGCGAACGGCATGTCGGCGGCGATCTGCTGGGCCCGCTCCAGGCTCTCGCAGTCCAGCAGGTAGAAGCTGGCCAGGTACTCCTTGGTCTCCAGGTACGGCCCGTCGGTGACCACCGGGAGCCCGTCCGCGCGCCGGACCAGCTGGGCGGCGGCCGCGTCGGCGAGACCGTAGGCGCCGATCAGCTCGCCGCTCTCCCGGTACCTGGTGTTGAACGCCTCCTGCTTGGCGATCGCGGCCGGCCACTCCTCGGCCGGGAACGCGTCCCACTTGGCCTGGTTGCCGTAGATCATCGCGACGTACTTCATCTCGGGTGTCCTCCCGTCCCGCGCGCCCCGTTCGGCGCGCTCTCACCCTTCGGTCGGAGCCATGCTCACGTCCTCGACATCCGCCGACAAGATCTTTTCGACTTTCCTCGCGCCGGTGGTGGTCGCACGGCCGCCCGGACGGTGTCGCCCGGGCAGCCGTGAAACCGGGACTTCCGTCAGGCGGCCGACAGGCCGAGCCGCTCCAGGCGCTCCGGGTCGGTGTAGATGTCCATCGCGACCACCAACCCGCCGCGCACCGTGAACGCCGCGAGCGAGACCGGGCGGCCGTCGACGAACGAGGCCATCGCCGGCTCGCCGTTGACCAGCACCAGCCGGGACTCCCCGACGAACCGGGACCCGAACAGCGCCGCCCCCGAGGCGACGTCGGCCGCACCGCGCCGGAGCCGGCCCGGCTGCAGGGCGCCGCCGTCCGAACGGGCCACCACCTCCGGGTCCAGGATGGTCAGCAGCGCGTCGAAGTCCCCGCGCCGGGCTGCCGCCAGGAACGCCTCCACCACCTCGCGGCGCAACGCCAGGTCACTGTCCCGCGCGGGCGCGGCGCCCTGGACGCGGCGGCGGGCCCGGCTGGCCAGCTGGCGGGTGGAGGCGGAGGTACGGGCCAGGATCGGGGCGATCTCGTCGAACGGCACCGAGAACATGTCGTGCAGCACGAAGGCGAGCCGCTCCGCCGGGGACAGCGTCTCCAGGACGATCATCAGCGCGATGCCGACCGAGTCGGCGGTCAGGATCTCCTGCTCGGGGTCGATGGTCTGCATCCCGCTGATCACCGGGTCGGGCAGTCTGACGAGCCCGCCGTCCTGGTCCTGCAGGGGGTCCTCGCGGCGGGAGACCCGGGAGCGCAGCAGGTCCAGGCAGACCCGGCCGATCACGGTGGTCAGCCAGCCGCCGAGGTTGGCGACCTCGCCGACGTCGGTGCGGTCCAGCTTGAACCAGGTCTCCTGCACCGCGTCCTCGGCCTCGGCCAGCGAGCCGAGCATCCGGTAGGCCACGGCCCTCAGGTGCGGCCGGTGCTCCTCGAACCGTGCGGCCAGAACGTCGTCCCCGCCCATCCGTCACATCCTCGCGTTTGGATCCGTCACTCCTCTGACGGACGGTAACCCGTCGGCGTGACGGGACGACGGCCAGGCTGGGCCCCGGGACTCGGCGCCTGCGGCGGGCCGGGGCGGAGCGGAGGCAGGACGGAGGGCCGGGCGCGCGGAGTTCGGGCAACGGCGCCGGGCGCCTGCGGCGGGCCGGGGCGGAGCGGAGGAGAGGGGCGGACGTCAGGCCTGGCGCTTGGGGCTCGGGGGCCGGCGGGGGCCGCCCGCGGTGGGGCCCGGGCGGGCGGCGGGGCGGGGGCGCGGGGGGCGGGGGGCGCCGAGGGCGTTCTGGCGGCGCTGGATCTCCTGCCAGACCCGCGGCGGGCACGGCCCCTGCGGGTGGTCGGCGAGGAAGCTCTCGTACGGCACCCGGCGCGGCCTCATCCCGACCTCGATCCAGGACGGCTTGCCGGTGCGGTCCCAGCCCTCGTTCTCCATCCGGATGTAGTCGTCCCGGTGGCCCTTGTCCTTGCTGGTGATCTGCAGGACCTCGGCGTACCCGGCCTGGACGCCGACGACCACGCAGTAGTGCCGCGCGGCCTCCGCCCGGTCCCGGAACGGCACCATCGCCACCCACACCTCACCCGGCCCCGGGCGGGTGACGGTGGCGGTGCGGGTGCCGCCGCGAGCGGCCGCCCGCGGCGGGGTCCACTGCCGCTCCGGCGGCCATCCCGCCCAGGACTGGACGCGCAGCCGCCACGCCCAGGCGATCGCGCCGACCGCGACGCACTGCAGGGCGACGGCGTTGCCCGCGGCGAGGTCCTGCTGTCCCCCGAAGATCCGCGGGACGAGGTACGCGCCGACCAGCCAGGCGATCAGCGCGGAGACCCCGGTCAGCACTGCCGCCCGGGCGGGCACCACCCACGGGGCGACCTTGCGGCGCCGGCCCGCCTGCCAGTCCAGCAGCAGCGCGACCGCGTACGAGACGGCGACCAGCACCGCCACCTGGCCGGGGGTGGTGTGCTGCGGCGGGGCCTGCCCCTTCATCACGGCCGGTATCAGGACCGGCAGGGCGAGCAGGTAGCCCAGCACCGCGAAGAAGAGCAGCATGAAGAACGCGTTCAGGCACCCCCCGCCGCCCGGCCGCTGCCGTCTCCGTGCGCGCCCCGAACTCCCGTACTGCGACGCCATGTTGGCCACCCCCACGTGGTCGTAACGGTCCGGCGCAATGTATCGGAGATCCGAAGGCGGTGGCAGTACGGCGGCGGTACGGGGACCATGCCGGAACCACCCCGGGATAATTCCGGCATGACCACGCCGCGGCCGAACTCCTGGACCACCTTCGGCGGGGACCTGCACCTCGACCTCACCGGCCGCCGGGCCGCCGGGGCGGGGCTGCGGGCGGCCCTGGAGGACGCGCTGCGCGAGGCCGTCCAGGACGGGCGGCTCGCCCCCGGCACCCGGCTGCCGTCCTCCCGGGCGCTCGGCGAGGACCTCGGGATCGCCCGCAACACCGTCGTCGAGGCGTACGGGCAGCTGACCGCCGAGGGCTGGCTCAGCTCCCGGCAGGGGTCGGGGACCACGGTCGCCGAACGGGCCGCGCCCCGGCCCACCGCCGCCCGCACCGCCAGCACCGCCGCGACCGCCGGACGCCGCCCCACCGGGCGGCACGACCTGCTGGCCGGGCGGCCGGACCTGTCGCTGTTCCCGCGCAGCGCCTGGCTGGCCAGCGCCCGCAAGGCGCTCGCCGTCGCCCCGCACGACGCGTTCGACTACGGCTCGCCGCTGGGCCGGATCGAGCTGCGGCGGGCGCTCAGCGACTACCTGGCCCGGGTGCGCGGGGTGCGCACCGACCCGGAGCGGCTGATGATCTGCGCGGGCTTCGGCCAGGGCCTCGGCCTGCTGGCCGCCGTGCTGCGCGCCCGCGGGGCGGGCCGGGTGGCCGTCGAGGGGTACGGGCTGCCGCCGCAGCGGGACGTCCTGCGGGCCGCCGGACTCGGCCTCGTGCCGCTGCCGCTGGACTGCTCGGGCGCCCGCACCGACCTGCTGGCCGGCCTGACGGCGGACACCGCCGGGGACGCGGCCGGGGAGGGGGACGCGGCGGCCGACCGGGTGGGCGCGGTGCTGCTCACCCCGGCCCACCAGTTCCCGACCGGCGCCGCGCTGGCCGCCGACCGCCGGGCCGCCGCCGTCCGCTGGGCCCGCGCGCACGACGGGTACGTGATCGAGGACGACTACGACGGCGAGTTCCGCTACGACCGGCAGCCGCTCGGCGCGATGCAGGCCCTCGACCCGGACCGCGTCGTGTACGGCGGCACAGCGGCCAAGAGCCTGGCCCCCGGCCTGCGGCTGGCCTGGCTGGCGCTGCCGGACGACCTGGTCGAACCGGTCGCCCGGCACAAGGAGCTCGCCGACACCATGAGCCCGGTGCTCGACCAGCTCACCTTCGCCGAACTGATCACCTCCGGCCGGTACGACCGGCACGTACGCCGCTGCCGGCTGCACTACCGGCGCCGCCGGGACCTGCTGGTCGCGGCGCTCGCCGAACGGGTCCCGGGGGTCGAGGTCACCGGGATCGCGGCCGGCCTGCACGCCGTCCTCCAGCTGCCGCCCGGCGCCCGGCCGGAGACGGAGCTGGTGGACCGCGCCCGGGCCGCCGGCCTGGTGCTCACCGGGCTCGGCTGGTACGCGGCCGAGCCGGATCCCGAGCGGGCTACCGCGCCGGCGCTGGTCGTCGGCTACGCCACCCCGTCCGACCACGCCTTCCCGGCGGCGCTCGACGCCCTCTGCGCGCTCCTGCGAGCGGCGTGACTCAGTTGTTCCGGCCGCCCAGCTGGAACAGCAGGATGATGAAGCCGGCCACGGCGTGGATCCCGGCGGTGTAGATCACCAGGCGGACGGCGACCCGGCGGTTGGCCCACTTGCCCGCGTCCATGGTCTTCGCGACCGGGGCGGGGGCGCCGCCCGGGATGCTGCTCGGGGCGGCGCTCTGGGCGGGGGTGATGGCGGAATCAGTCATGGGAGTTCTCCTCCGGAGTTCCTGACGCGAGGTTCCTGACGCGAATTCCTGGCGCCGGTTTCGCCCGGCGTCGGGTCAGTGGTGCGGGGCGGGGCCGCCGCCGAGGCAGAGTTCGCCGCCGGGGCTCTGCAGCAGGGTGTGCATGAACAGCAGCTCGACCCCGGCCGCCGAGTCGGCGGCGATGCAGTGCGGGGTGAGCGAGTCGAAGTGCGCGGAGTCGCCCTCCTCCAGCAGGTGGACGCGGTCCCCGAGGGTCAGCTTCAGCCGCCCCTGGAGGACGTACAGCCACTCCTCGCCCGGGTGGACCCGGACCACCGCGTCCTGCACGCCCGGGGGGACGTGCACGCGCAGCGCCTGCATCGCCCGGCCCGGCGCGCCGGCCCGCCGGTAGCCCCAGCCGCCGGCCCGGCCGGGTTCGATCGCGCCGCCGCGCACCACCGGGTCCGCTTCGGCGAGGGTCTCGCCGAGCAGGCCGGAGACGGAGGTGCCGTACGCGCGGGCGAGGCCGAGCAGGACGGGCAGCGAGGGCTGCCGGCGTCCGGTCTCCAGTCGGGACAAGTAGGCTGGGGAGAGCCCGACCCTGGCGGCGGCGACCTCCAGGGTGAGGCGGCTGCCGAGCCGGTGCTCGCGCAGCCTCGCGGCGAGACCGGCCACCTCGTGCAGCTCGTGCTCGTCGGACTCGGCGAGGGGGGCGGCGGGCGGACCGGCTGGGCTGGTGGTCATGTGTCCAGTGGACACCTCGCGTGCCGCCTGGGCAAGAAATTTGCCCCAGAGGCAAAAGCCCCGGGAAGCCTCCCAGGACCTCCTACGGCCGGGGGATGTTCCGCAGGTTGGACCGGGCCAGGTCGATCATCCGCCCCACCCCGCCGGAGAGCACCGTCCGGCCGGCCGCCAGCGCGAAGCCCTTCAGCTGGGCGGCGGTGATGTGCGGCGGGATGGACAGCGCGTTCGGGTCGGTGACCACGTCCACCAGCGCCGGGCCGGGCCGTTCCAGCGCCTCCGCCAGCACCTCGCGCACCCGGGCCGGTTCGGTCACCCGTTTGGCCGGGATGCCCATCGCCCGGGCGATCCCGGCGTAGTCCACGTCGCCGTTGTCGATCTCCGCCTCGGGGTAGCCGGAGACCAGCATCTCCAGCTTGATCATGCCGAGCGCGCCGTTGTTGAAGACCACCGTCTTCACCGGCAGCCGGTGCTTCGCCACCGTGAGCAGCTCGCCCAGCAGCATGGACAGTCCGCCGTCGCCCGCCATCGCCACCACCTGGCGGCCCGGGCAGGCCAGTTGGGCGCCGATCGCGTGCGGCAGCGCGTTGGCCATCGAGCCGTGCAGGAAGGAGCCGATCACCCGGCGGCGCCCGTTCGGCTGCACGTACCGGGCGGCCCAGACGTTGTTCATGCCGGTGTCGACGGTGAACACCGCGTCGTCGGCGGCCACCTCGTCCAGCACCGAGGCCACGTACTCGGGGTGGATCGGCAGGTGCTTCTCGATGTCCCGGGTGTAGGCGCCGACCACGTCCTCCAGCGCGCGGCAGTGCCGGCGCAGCAGGTCGTCGAGGAAAGCCCGGTCGGTCTTCCGCTCCAGCAGCGGCAGCACCGCCCGCAGGGTGGCCGCGACGTCGCCGTGGACGGCCAGGTCGAGCGCGGTCCGGCGGCCGAGCCGGGTCGCGTCGTGGTCCACCTGGACGGTGTGCGCCTGCGGCAGGAAGGAGTCGTACGGGAAGTCGGTGCCCAGCAGGACGACCAGGTCCGCCGAGTGCAGCGCCTCGTGGCAGGCGCCGTAGCCGAGCAGACCGCTCATCCCGACGTCGAAGGGATTGTCGTACTGGATCCACTCCTTGCCGCGCAGGGAGTGCCCGACCGGCGCCTGCAGGGCGGCCGCGACCTCCATCACCTCGGCGTGCGCCCCGCGCACACCCGCACCGCAGAACAGCGCCACCCGGCGCGCGTCGTTCAGCGCCCGGGCCAGCGCCTGCACCTGCGACCAGGGCGGGGCGGCGACCGCCTGCTCGGTCAGGAAGTGGCTGCTGCCGGTCGGGCCGGCGGCGGAGAGCGCCGCCACGTCGCCGGGGAAGGCCAGCACCGAGACGCCGTGCGAGCCCAGCGCGTGCTGGATCGCGATCCGCAGGAGGCGGGGCAGCTGGGCGGGGGTCGAGAGCATCTCGCACCAGCTGCTGCAGTCGGTGAACACCCGCTCGGGGTGGGTCTCCTGGAAGAAGCCGGAGCCGATCTGGCCGGACGGGATGTGCGAGGCGAGGGCGAGCACGGGCAGGCCGCTGCGCTGGGCGTCGTAGAGGCCCTGGATGAGGTGGGTGTTGCCGGGGCCGCAGGAACCGGCGCAGACCGCGAGCCGCCCGCTCAGCTCGGCCTCGGCGGCGGCCGCGAAGGCACCGGCCTCCTCGTTGCGGACGTGCACCCAGCTGATGCCGTCCGCCCGGCGGATGGCGTCCACGACGGGGTTGAGGCTGTCGCCGACCACCCCGTACACCCGCTCCACCCCGGCCTGCCGGAGCACCTCGACCATCTGCTCGGCCACACTCACCACGAGAGCCCTCCTCACGCCGGTCACACCACACCAGCACGATCCGCCGCGGGCGCCCCGGCCGCACGCGGAGAGGGGCCGAACGGGGGATGGGGAGGCCTCCGGCCCGGACGGCAGGCGGGGAGCCGGATCCGGGGAGGCTGCCCGGGCGCGGCGCGAGGCCGTCCGCGGGGGCGGTGACTACTCCGCCGCCAGGTGGTCGGGGCCGGCGCCCACGCGGCCGGCGGCGAGGCCGGTCTGGGCCTGGCGGCGGGCCGGTTCGCGGCCCGGGGGTTGGAGGCAGCGCTCCTGGGCGGGCGGGCTGGTGGTCGGCAGCGAGACCGGTTCGCCCGCCTTCAGCTGGACCAGCTCCCCGTCGTGCCGCAGCTGGAGCGTCTCGCCGCGCCGCAGCGTGTACGTGGTCTCGTCGCGGCCGATCCGCACCCCCAGCAGCTTGCCCCGCACCAGCAGCGAGAAGCCGAGCCGCATCAGCCCGGCGGGCAGCCGGGGCCGGAAGGAGAGCGTCTCGACGTGGTCGCGCAGCCCGCCGAAGCCCGCGACGAGCGCGACGCAGGCCCCGGCGAGCGAGGCCATGTGCAGGCCGTCGCGGGTGTTGCCGCCGAGGTCGTGCAGGTCCATCAGGGCGGCCTCGGCGGTGTAGTCGTACGCGAGGTCGAGCTGCCCGACCTCGGCGGCGATCACCGCCTGGGTGCAGGCCGAGAGCGAGGAGTCGCGGACCGTCAGCCGCTCGTAGTAGGCGAAGTTGCGGGCCTTCTGCTCGTCGGTGAAGGCGTCGCCGCGGACCTGCATGGCGAGCACCAGGTCGGCCTGCTTGACCACCTGCTTCCGGTACAGGTCGAAGTACGGGTAGTGCAGCAGCAGCGGGTACTTCTCCGGCGGGGTGCCCTCGAAGTCCCAGACCTGGTGGTCGGTGAAGCCGTCGGCCTGCGGATGGACGCCGAGGATCTCGTCGTACGGGATGAACATCGCGGCGGCGGCGTCCCGCCAGGCCGCGGTCTCCTCGGTGTCGACGCCGAGGACGGCGGCCTCGCGCGGGTTGCGGGTGGCGGCCTCGGCGGCGGCGCGCAGGTTCGTCTGCGCCATGAGGTTGGTGTAGACGTTGTTGTCGGCGACCGCGCTGTACTCGTCCGGGCCGGTGACGCCCTCGATGCGGAACCTGCCGACCGCGTCGTGGTGCCCCAGCGACCGCCACATCCGCGCCGTCTCGACCAGCAGCTCCAGCCCGTACTCGCGCTCGAACTCGGCGTCCCCGGTGGCCCGGACGTAGCGGGCGACGGCGGCCGCGATGTCCGCGCCGATGTGGAACGCGGCGGTGCCGGCCGGCCAGTAGCCTGAGCACTCCTCGCCGCGGATCGTCCGCCACGGGAACACCGCGCCGGCCAGGCCGAGTTGGACCGCCCGGTCGCGGGCCAGCGGCAGCGTGGTGTGCCGCCAGCGCAGCGCCTGGTTGACGGCCGAGGGCAGGCAGTAGGTGAGCACCGGCAGGACGAAGGCCTCGGTGTCCCAGAAGCTGTGCCCGTCGTAGCCGGGACCGGTCAGCCCCTTGGCGGGGATGGCCCGTTCCTCGCTGCGCGCGCCCGCCTGGAGGACGTGGAAGACGGCGAACCGGACGGCCTGCTGGAGTTCGACGTCGCCCTCGATCTCGATGTCGCTGGACTCCCAGAACCCGGCCAGGTAGTCGGCCTGTTCGGCGACCAGGCCGTCCCAGCCGGTGTACCGGGCGGCGGTCAGCGCGGCCTCGACCTGGTCCCGGACGGCGGGCAGCGACCGGGTCGCCGACCAGCCGTAGGACATGAACTTCACCAGCCGCAGCCGCTCACCGGGCCGGAGCACGGTGGTGACGCTGATCCGGCAGTGGTCGGCCTCCGCCTCGGCGACGGTGTCGAGCCGCTCCGGGCCCTCGATCACGTGGTCCATCCCGGCCGCGACCCGGATGCCGCTGTACCGGGTGCGGTGGACCAGCACCGCCTTCGTCCCGCCCGCGTGGTGCGCCTCGGCGAGCAGCGGCGCCTCCAGCACGGCGGCGGCCCGCGGGTCGCCCTCCGGTCCGCCGGGCAGCTGCTCGTTGGCGACCAGCTCGGACTGGAGCACGATCCGCACCGGCGCGGCCACCGCCTCGACGGTGTACTCGACGGCGGCGATCGCCCGCTGGGTGAGCGAGACCAGCCGGGTGGAGGTCACCCGGATGGTCCGCCCGGCCGGGGAGGTCCACTCGGCGGCGCGCCGCAGCAGGCCCTCGCGGAAGTCCAGCCAGCGGCGGTGGCTGAGGAGTTCGCCGTACCGGAGGTCGAACGGCTCGTCGTCCACCAGCAGCCGGATGATCTTGCCGTTGGTCACGTTGATGACGCTCTGGCTGGACTCCGGGTAGCCGTAGCCGCCCTCCCCGTACGGCAGCGGGCGCAGCTCGAAGACGCCGTTCAGGTAGGTGCCGGGCAGGCCGTGCGGCTCTCCCTCGTCCAGGTTGGCGCGCAGGCCGATGTGGCCGTTGGAGAGCGCGAAGACGGACTCGGCGCGGGCCAGCGCGGCCAGGTCGAGGCCCGCTTCGGCGACCTGCCACGGGTCGACGACGAAGGGCTGCTCCTGGCCGGTCATGCGCTCTCCTCAGGATTGCCGGGGCCCGGACCGTCGGGACCCGGGCCGTCGGGACCCGGGCCGTCGGGACCCGGGCCGTCGGGGATCAGCTCGGCGAGGTCCCGGACCACCACGGTGGCGCCGTCCCGACGCAGTTCGGCGGCCTGCCCGGTGCGGTCCACGCCGACCACCGCGCCGAAGCCTCCGGCCCGGCCGGAGGCGACCCCGGCCAGCGCGTCCTCGAACACGGCGGCGTGCGCGGGCTCGACGCCCAGCGCCCGGGCGGCCGCCAGGTAGGTGTCCGGCGCCGGCTTGCCCGGCAGGCCCTCGCGCCGGGCGACCAGGCCGTCCACGACGACGTCGAAGTACCCCTCGATGCCCGCCGCGCGCAGCACGTCCCGGCAGTTGGCGCTGGACGAGACGACCGCGGTGGGCAGCCCGAGCGCCCGCAGCCGGCGCACGTACGCCACCGAGCCCTCGTACGGCGTGACGCCCTGCTCGCGGATCATCCGCAGCACGGTGTCGTTCTTGGCGCGGCTGACGCCGTGCACGGTGCGGGCGCCCGGCGGGTCGGCGTCGGTGCCCTCGGGCAGCTCGACGCCGCGGCTGCGCAGGAAGGCCCGGGTGCCGTCGAGCCGGGGCCGCCCGTCCACGTACGCGTCGTAGTCGGCGACGGCGTCGAAGGGGGTGAACGGCCCTCCGGTGCGGGCCGATTCGGCCCGCAGGAAGGCGTCGAAGGTGTCCTTCCAGGCCGCGGCGTGCACCGTGGCGGTCCGGGTGAGCACCCCGTCGAGGTCGAAGAGGAAGGCGCGGATGTCGTCCGGTAGCCCCAGCATGGGTGGCGGGTCCGGGTCCGGGTCCGGGTGCGGTCGGCGGGCGGCGGTCAGGGGGAGTCCGGGGTGGAGGTGAGCGCGAAGACCGCGCCCTGCGGGTCCCGCACCACCGCCATCCGGCCGGCCTGCATGTCGAACGGCGGCTGGATCACCGAGCCGCCGGCCTTGACCAGGGCGTCCACCGTGGAGTCGGTGTCGTCGACCGAGAAGTAGGTCATCCAGTGCGCGGGCGTGCCGGGCGCCAGGTACCCGGCGACCGGCTGCATGCCGCCCACCGTGTGGTCGCCGACGTTCAGCGAGTAGAACCCCTCCATGCCCTGGATGGTCGCCGGGCGCAGGCCGAGCGCCTGCTGGTAGAACCGGCCGGCCGCGTCGGTGTCGGTGGTGTTCAGCTCGTTCCAGACCAGCGCGCCGGGCTCGTTGACGATGCCCGCGCCGATGAACTCCAGCTTCTGCCAGGCCCCGAAGACCGCCCCGGTCGGGTCGGCGGCGACCAGCATCCGGCCGGTGTCGCCCACGGTCATCGCCGGGAACAGGATCGTGCCGCCGGCCGCGGCGATCGCCCGCTCGGTCGCGTCGGCGTCGTCCGTGGCCAGGTAGGTGGTCCAGCCGACCGGCGGCAGCGGCTGCCCCTCCGGCGCGGAGCGGGCCATGATCCCGGCGACCGGCTTGCCGTTCAGCGCGCACACGGAGTAGCCGCCGAACTCGGGCGGGCCGACCTCGCCCTGCCAGCCGAACAGGTCGCGGTAGAAGTCGAGCGCCGCCTGCTGGTCGCTCGCCATCAGGTCCACCCAGCACGGCGTGCCGGGCTTGTACGGTGCGGTCACTGCGGGCATTCCTGGCCTCCAAGCGATGGTCCTCCGCCGGGCCGGTCGGGGCGGGGCCGCGGACGGTCCGTCCGCGCGGCCCGAACGGCCGTACACCGCCACGATCGCCGCGCCCCCGCGATCCCGCCACCGGACGGCGTCCATGGGGCTGCCCCGGTGCCGCGGCGCCCCGGCGCGGTCACTCCGCGTGCCGGTGGCCGGTGGTGAAGAACGGCTGGGCCTTGCCGCTCTGCGCGTAGTCCTTCAGCCGGACCAGCAGCTGCGCCCAGGTGCCGGCCACCATCGGCACGCCGTCCTCGCTGCCGGGCTGCCAGCCGCCGTGCCGGAACAGCAGCCGGGTGTGGTGGCCGGACTCACCGCGCGGGTCGGGCAGCTCGGTGAGCTCCCAGCTGATCCAGGTGCCGGTCCAGTGCGGCGGGAAGCTGCCGACGTTCGTCCAGATCACCCGGTCGAGGTCGGCCCGCTCGCGTCGCAGCCGGAACGGCTCGGGGGCGTCGGGGAAGGCCAGCAGCAGCACGTCGCCGGCGTCCCGGTCCACCTCGGTGGTCCACCAGGCGGTCAGCCCGTCATGGGTGGTCAGCGCGGCCAGCACGACGGCGCGGGGCGCGGCGATGTCGAGCGCCAGGGCGATCTCGGCCATGGGGTCCGCCTCTCGGGCCTACGGCCCCCCTCGACGCCCACCATGGCACGGGCCCGGACCCGGCGCGCCCCGGGCCCGGGCGGCGGCCGGGGCGGTCAGCCGCCGGAGCCGTAGGTGGTGTTGGCGCAGATGTCGTCGTCCGCCGAACGGGCGTCGTTGGTGATGTTGGTGGGCAGCGGGGCGGGCGCGGCCGGGGTGGACGGCGCGGCCGCGGCGCCGGAAGCGGACGGACCGGCCGCCGCTCCGCCGTTGGCCGCGGAGAAGTCCTTGCCGACGATGACGGTGATGCCCGGCGTCTTCCCGGCCTCGACGGTCGCCCCCGGGAACAGCGCGGCCACCTTCTCGGCGTTCGCCTTCTGCCCCGTGCCGTACTCGACCATGGTGGTCGCGTACTTGGTGCTGGCCGCCGAGCCCATCTTGCCGGCCGTGAACTTGGCCGCCTTGAGCTGCTCGGCCGCCTTGCCGTCCATGCCGGCGGCCGTGGTGCCGTTGTAGACCGAGACCTTGATGCTCTGGTTGGCGGTGTCCGCGGCCGTCGTGCTCGGCGCGGCGGTCGGGGTGGCGGCCGGCGCCTGGGTGGCCTCGGCGGGCTGCTCGCCGGTGGCGTTCTGGCCGTCGATGGTGCGGTCGGCCTTGATGGTGTCCCAGAGCTTGGACGCGTCCGGCGTGAGCTCCAGGTCCTCCTTGTGGTAACGCCAGGGCGGGGTGATGAACTTGACGTCGTGCAGGTCGATGTTCTTCAGCGAGAGCCCGAAGGACATCAGCTTGTCGACCGTGTCGAGCCCCTCGTCGACCCGCAGCGACTTGGTGGCGGCGTCCGCCAGCGGCAGCAGGTTGGTGGGGCTGAAGCCGCGCTGCTTCACCGCGGTGATCATCGAGCTCAGGAAGGCCTGCTGGCGCTTCATCCGGCCGATGTCCGAGCCGTCGCCGAGGCCGTGCCGCAGCCGGACGTAGTCGAGCGCCTTCTGGCCGTCCACCTTCTGCCGGCCGGCGGGCAGCACCTCGGCGCCCTTCTTGGGCAGCTTGTCGTTGAGGTCCTTCTCGTAGATGGCCTTGGGCAGGCAGACCTCCACGCCGTCCACGGCCTTGGTCATCGCGGCGAAGCCCTGGAAGTCGACCACGATCGTGTGGTCGACCCGGATGCCGGTCAGCTTCTCGATCGTGTTCTGGGTGCAGGCGGCGTTGCCCTCGGCCGTCCCGCCGGTCGAGAACGCCGAGTTGAACAGGACGCCCTCGCCCTTCTGCTCCTTGCTCCACTTGCCGTTCGGCAGCTTGCAGGGCGGGATCGTCGTGATGGTGTTGCGCGGGATCGAGATGCCGACGGCGTGCTTGTGGTCGGCGTAGACGTGCAGCAGGATCGTGGTGTCCGAGCGGGCGCCCTCGGAGTCGCCGCCGCCGAGGTCGGAGTTGTTGCCGCCGCGGCTGTCCGAGCCGATCAGCAGGATGTTGACCGGCTTGTTGCCGTTGGCGTCGGCCTGCGCCTCCGGGGGACGGTCCGAGGCGATCCCGTCCTTGTCGATCGTCTTGATGTTGCCGTTGAGCTTCCAGTAGATCGCGCCGCCGGTGCCGGCTATCAGCACCAGCACACCGGCCGCCGACCAGGCGACGACCTTCTTGACGTTCTTCTTCGGCTTCCGGCTGGCCGCCGGAGGCGCAGGCCGACGCCAACGGCAACAAGCCGGTCAACATCCTGCTGATC
>NZ_JBFBDO010000084.1:0-37194 GCF_040683335.1 Kitasatospora sp. NPDC093806 | reverse complement strand
CTCCGGCACGGGGCGGAGGGGCCGACGACGGTGGCCTTTCGGGGCCACCGGAGCGTGATTGGCCCTGTCCCGGGCCACCGCCCCCGGCCAGGATGGACGGCATGAGCGACTTCCAGCACGGCTCCATCCCGCACGGTTCCATCCCGCACGGCACCTCCCAGCAGAGCGACCTCCACGGCCTCCACCCCGAGAGCCGGATCGTCCACCCGCCCGTCGAGGAGCCGGTCGGCAGCCGCCCGCTGGGCGTCCCGCTGCACCAGGGCCACGTGTTCGCGTTCCCCGACAGCGACGCGCTCGCCCACGCGTTCACCGGCCCCGACCACGGCTTCCTCTACAACCGCTACGGCAACCCGACGGTCCGTTCGCTGGAGCGCGCGGTGGCCGACCTGGAAGGCGGCAGCGGCGCCCTGGCCACCGCCTCCGGCATGAGCGCGATCAACACCGTGCTGCTCGCCCTGCTCCGCTCCGGGGACCACGTCATCGCCCAACGCAGCCTGTACGGCGGCACGTTCGCGATGCTCGCCGACCTCGCGGACCGCTGGGGCGTCGAAGTCACCCACGTCGGCGGCGACGACCCGGACGAGGTGCGCGCCGCCCTGCGGCCCACCACCCGGCTGCTGCACCTGGAGACCGTCTCCAACCCGACCACGCGCGTCACCGACCTGCCCGCGCTGATCGGCGCCGCCCGCGAGGCCGGCGTGCTGAGCGTGGTGGACAACACCTTCACCACCCCGCTGCTCTGCCGCCCGATCGAGCACGGTGCCGACGTCGTCATCCACTCGGCCACCAAGTACCTCGGCGGCCACTCCGACGTGCTGGCCGGCGTCGCCGTCTTCGCCGACCCCGACCTGCACCGCCGGGTCTGGCACTACGCCAACGAACTCGGCGCCGCCGCCGACCCGTTCGCCGCCTGGCTGGCCCTGCGCGGGATGCAGACCCTGGGCCTGCGGATGCGCCGGCACTGCGAGTCCGCGCTCGACCTGGCCGGCCGACTGGCCGCCCACCCGGCCGTCACCGCCGTGCACCACCCGGGCCTGCCGAGCCACCCGGACCACGAGCTGGCCCGCCGTCTGCTGCCCGACGGCCAGGGCGGCGTGCTCGCCTTCGACCTCGCTGGCGGCCGCGAGGCCGCCCGCACCTTCGTCGGCGCCGTCCGCCTCGCCTCGCTCGCCCCCTCCCTCGGCGGGGTGCACACCCTGGTCCTGCACCCGGCCAGCACCTCGCACCGCCAGCTCTCCGACGAGGAACTGTCCGCCGCCGGCATCAGCCCCGGCACCGTCCGGGTCGCCGTCGGCATCGAGCACCCCGAGGACCTCTGGTCCGACCTGTCCCAGGCCCTCGCCAAGCTCTGACCCGCCCACCCCGCCCGGGCGGCGGTCACTCTGTGGCATCGAACCCGGATCGGGAGAATACTGGGAACCACGATCCTCCAGAGGAGGCTGCAAATGAACCGCAGAATCGCCGCAGCCCTCATGGCCGGGCTCTTCTCGGCCGGAGGCGTGGTGGCGACGACACTCCCGGCACACGCGGACGTCGGCGACATCATCGTCCAGCAGCTGGACGCCAACGGGCGCACCCTCAGCACGGCGGACTTCGTGGTCGGCAACGTGGTGAACACCAAGGTGCTCCTCGTGGCCGTCCGCTCCGACGCGTCGAAGATGACGGTGCGCAACCTCACCACCAACGTCATCGCCGTCTCGGACACGGTGGCCCTCGAACCCACCCCCGGCACCTCCGTGACCTTCGCCGTCGTCAGCGGCGAGGTCGTGAAGATCACCGTCCCCCCGGGCCTCTGAACCCCGGGATCCTGCTCCGTGGCGTGAGCAGAACGCCCGCCGCGGCCCGCTGCCCGGGAGGTGGCCCTCGAAAGCGACCTTCCGGGCTGCGTCGCGGCCTCCTGGTTGAGCGGGGTTCACGAGGGGGCGGGGCCTCACGCCGAGGGGTGAGCTGCCGGTCCGCCTTCCTGGGCGCGTTCACGGGCCGCGTCCTGCTGCAGTGCGCCGTAGCGGAGGAGCGCCTGCGAATCACCGATGAATTCGGCAGCCGCGATGGCGGCATCGAGGACCCCGTCCATCCAGAGCCGCGGAATCCCGTGCAGATCCTCTTCACCCGCGGCAACGAGCCGCCGCGCGGTGGAGAGGTCAGGCGCGATCGGGACCAGAAGGAAGCACTCCCTGACGAAAAGCCGCCACGTCCCCTGCTCGAAGCCGTGCTTGTCGGGCGGCAGGAGGCCGTGAACCTCCTGAAGCGTTTGCCATGCGCCCGCGAAGTCGTCGGCTTGCCGCTGCAAGCGGGCAAGCGTGAACAGGTTGCTCCGCTTGGCCCCTGGTCGTGAATCGTCGAGCGCGACGGCTTCCTTCTGCACGTTCACCGCTTCGGCTAGATAACCGAGGTGGGCGAGGTGGAACTGCAGCGTGTTCAGCGTACTGGTGGTTCGCGGCCGGCCGGCCGCCCACTCGGTCATGAACAGCCGCGAGGCTTCGCGCTCGCCCAGGCGCGCGGCGTGGTGGGCCCACGTTTCGAGCCCTTCATCGGCCGGATCGGCAGGGAACCGGGCGCGTTGCTGGTCGAGCCATTCCTCGACGGCGGCGTCGGTGTGATGGGCCGAGGTGATGTCGCCCAGGATGCGGTCGCGGTCAGGGTGGGAACCGGCCCGCACCGCCTCGGCGCTGGCGGCGATGCCCGGGGTGAGGAGATGGTAGAGGTGGTAACCGAGGGCCGTGTCGAAGCTGATGTTCTTGGCGTCCCAGTGCAGCCACAGATCCTCGGCCTGCCGGTGCTCGGCGAGCAGGAACCCCGCCAGCGGATCCGTCGTGCGGTGGCCGCCATCGTGCTCCTGCTGGCCACGTTCCTGCCGGCGATGTCGTCGCCCGCCCATGCGGCCAACGATGTCTGCCCCAACGTCGGGATGTGTTTCTGGTCCGAGACCGACCTCCAGGGGCAGTTCAGGCGCGAGGGCCTGCCCATGGGCAGGTGCTTCGAGTTCCAGTCCAACTGGCCCAACGGGACCCGCTCCAGGACCTTGTCGTTCTGGAACCAGACCCGGTTCCAGCTCGAGGCGTTCAAGAACACCGACTGTTCCGGGCCCGCCAACGCCGTCTACCCGCCCGACACCGGAACGGGAAAAGTCAGCTCGGACTTTCTGAGGTTCCGCCTGGCTCCGGTTTGTCCCATCAACAAGACCTGCTTCTACCAGAACGACGACTACACCGGGAAGATGTGGACCCGGGCGCCCGAGTACTTCGGCCGCTGCATGGACGCGGCCGGCTCCGATGAGGTGCCCGCCCGCTCCGTCTACAACTTCCGCGGCTGGCCGATCGAGGTCTTCAAGGGCGACCACTGCATCGTCACGTATGTCGATGTGGCCAAGTGGTCGTTCAGGGCGACCGGGTTCGACGCCGGGGCCTTCAAGATGCTCGACGGATAGGGCCGGCCAGAGCACACCACCATCGCGGCCCGAGGACGAAAACCGTTCGCGTGGCGCGGTGCGGGTCTGTATCGTTCGGGAACGATCTCAGGGGGTGGGCGAATGCGACCGGTTCTGCTGGTGGACGTCGACGGCCCGTTGAACCCCTACGCGGCGAAGCCGTACCGGCGCCCCGAGGGCTATGAGACGCACCGTTTGCTGACGCCGCGCTGGGAGGCCGCCGAGCGGCGGCGGCTCACCGCTTGGGGGCTTCCGAACAAGGCGCCCAAGCCGCTCCGGGTCTGGCTCAACCCCGGGCACGGCCCGGCCCTGGCGGCGCTTCCGTTCGATCTGGTGTGGGCGACGACTTGGGAAGTGGAAGCCAATGATTTCCTCGCGCCGCTGCTAGGGTTGCCCGTCCTGCCGTTCATCAGCTGGCCCGAGCCGCGGCCGCGGCCGGAGGGTGGGGTGTTCTGGAAGACGCCGGAGATCGTCGCCTGGGCGCGGGGTCGTCCGTTCGCCTGGGTCGACGACCAGATCACGGACGCGGACCACGCTTGGGTCCGGACCCACCACGAGGGCCGGGCACTCCTCCACCGGATAGACCCGCGAATCGGCCTCACCGCCGACGACTTCGCGTTCCTCGTGGAGTGGGCGAACGGCTCGCATGAGGGGGAGGGGAAGCTCTAGGCTGCCGCGATGGAACTCGCAACCGAGGTGGCCGAGGGCGGCGTGCGGCCGGCGAACGACTATGACAGCTTCGCTGAGGCTTATTCGGCGGAGGCCGAGCACAACCTGCTGAACGCGTATCACGCGCGGCCGGCGATGGTGGCCCTCGCCGGGGAGGTGGCGGGGCGGCGGATCCTGGACGCCGGGTGCGGCTCGGGGGCGTTGGCGGCTGCGCTGGGTGAGCGTGGGGCTGTTGTCACCGGTGTCGATGCCAGTGCCGGGATGCTGGCACTGGCCAGGCGGCGGCTCGGGGTGGACGTGGACCTGCGCGTCGCGGACCTGGCTGACCCGTTGCCCTTCGAGGACGGGGCGTTCGACGACGTGGTGGCCTCGCTGGTGCTGCACTACCTGGAGGACTGGGGGCCGACGCTGGCGGAGTTGCGGCGGGTGCTCAGGCCGGGTGGGCGGTTGATCGCCTCGGTGCAGCACCCCTTCGTGGACTACGCAATCCAGGATCCCCGGCCGGACTATTTCGCGATCACCAGCTATGAGGATGAATGGACCTTTGAGGGGAAGTCCTACCCGGTGACCTTCTGGCGCAGGCCGCTGCACGCGATGACGGACGCGTTCACCGCCGCGGGGTTCCGGCTCGCCGTGATCAGTGAGCCGCAGCCCGACCCGGCGGCGAAGGAGCTGTTCCCGGCGGACTTCCGTGCGCTGTCGACGAAGATGAGCTTCTTGTTCTTCGTGGTGGAGGTTCCCGCCGAGGAGGTTCCCGCCGCCGGGATGTGAGTGCGGGTGGACGGCTACCCGCGGGGGCGGAGTCGGGGGCGGGCGGCCAGGACGGCGATGTCGTCCTCGGCGGTGTGGGCGGCCGGGCCGGGGGCGGGGGCTGGGGCGAGGGTGTGCAGGACGGCGTCCAGCAGGTCGTCCAGGTCGCCGGTGGCGGGCGGGCGGAGGGCGG
Organism: Kitasatospora sp. NPDC093806; assembly: GCF_040683335.1. Lineage (NCBI taxonomy): Bacteria > Bacillati > Actinomycetota > Actinomycetes > Kitasatosporales > Streptomycetaceae > Kitasatospora > Kitasatospora sp. NPDC093806. The sequence continues at coordinate 32,155 of NZ_JBFBDO010000084.1, read as the reverse complement.
CGAGGCGGGCGAGGGAGGCGTCGATGTCCTCGCCGCGCCGTTCCACCAGGCCGTCCGTGTAGAGCAGCAGGGTCTCGTCGGGCAGCAGGTCGCGGGTGATCTGCTCGTAGCCGCCGAGGCCGGTGCCGAGCGGCGGGCCGGTGGGGATGCGCAGGAGTTCGGTGGGCCGGTCGGGGGCGATCAGGGCCGGGGGGAGGTGGCCCGCGCTGGAGAAGGTCCACCGGCCCCGGCCCGGGTCGGCCAAGGCGAGCAGGCAGGTGGCCGGGCGGGCGGACTCGTTGGCGGCGATGACGGTGTCGAGCTGGCGCAGGATCCGGTGCGGCGGCAGGTCCATGCCCGCCACTTCGCGCAGGGTGGAGCGGTAGTTGCTCATGTCGACGGCCGCCTCGACGCCGTGGCCCATCACGTCGCCCATCACCAGCAGGGTCCGGCCGAACGGCAGCCGGACGGTCTCGTACCAGTCGCCGCCGACGACCGAGCTGGTGCCGGACGGCAGGTAGCGGGAGGCGAGTTCGAGGTTCTGGTGCGGGTTGCCGGGTTCGCTGAGCAGCGCGCGCTGGAGGTCCAGCGCGATGCTCTGGGAGCGGCTGTAGCGGCGGGCGTTGTCGATGCCGGTCGCGGCCCGGGCGGCGAGGTCGCCGACCAGGACGGCGTCGTCCGGGGTGAAGTCGGAGGCGGCGGGGGAGTCCGCGGTGCGGGCCAGGGTCAGCAGGCCGACCAGTCGGCCGCGCGCGGTCAGCGGCACGACCAGCAGCGACGTCACCCCGGCGGCCCGGTAGGCCGCCAGGCTCGCCGGGTCGGGGGCCGCTTCGGCGAGTTCCTCGGCGGTGCGCGGCCCGACGAGCACCGCTATGCCGGAGGCCAGGGCGCGCGCCGCGACCGAACCCTCCCGGTGGCGCACCGACTCGCCCGGCCGGGCCGGCTCCGTGACCGCCGCCCGCAGCCGGTCCGCGCAGTCGACGGCGGCACGGTGCAGCCGGACGCCCGGTGCGCGACCGGGTGCTCCGACGGCCGCACGGCCGGTCCGGGCGGTGGCGTCGAGCGGCAGCAGGTCGACGGTGGCGAGGTCGGCGAGCCGGGAGACCGCGAAGGCGGCGAGTTCGGCGCAGGTGGTGTCGACGTCCAGCGTGGTGCCGATCCGCTCGGCGGCGTCGTCGAGCAGCGCGAGCCGGGCCCGGGCCTGGGCGAGTTCGCGGCGCAGCTCCTGGGCCGGATCGGGGTCGTCCAGCACGACGACGACCACGCCGGCGACGCGCCCGCCGGCCGTCAGCGGCCGGTACCGCAGGCGCAGGCCCGGCGGTACGGGGGCGCCCGGGCTCCGCGGTCCGCCGGTGGTCTGCTCGCGGTCCCGGCCGTCGGCCAGCACCCGGAGCAGAGTGTCGGCCGCGCCCGCGAACGCCGTCGCCGAGGCGGCCCGCCCCAGCAGGTCGGCCCGGCGCAGGCCGGTGACCGTGGTGAAGGCGGCGTTCAGGTACTGCCAGCGCAGTTCCTCGTCGAGCAGGGCGACCCCGGCCGGCAGCACGCCGAGCAGTTCACGCAGCAGATCCGGGCTGTCGCTCTCCGTAGCGCCGGGGTCGCTTCCGGCGAGGGCCGCCGCTGCCGCCGTGAGCGCCGTGTCGTCCGCACTCGCGGGGGTGCCGCCGTCTCCTCCGTCGCCGTACCGGGACCGCATACGTCCATGATCACGCCCCCGGGCGCGGCACGCCCACGGACCGGCGGATGTTTGACCGGACCGTGAGCGTGCTGTAATGCGCCGTAGGCGCCGTCGGGAGGTGCTCAGGCGCTGGTGAGGATGACCAGCTGGCGGGTGGCCCGGGTCATCGCGACGTAGCGGTCCACCGCCCCCGCCACGCCCTCGCCGAAGGACTCGGGGTCGACGAGGACGACCAGGTCGAACTCCAGGCCCTTCGCCAGCGACGGGGTGAGCAACCGGACCCGCGACGCGTCCCGGGACGCCTCGTGGGCGCCCTCCCCGAGCGCGTCCCCGAGCGCGTCCTCGACCGCCTCCCGGAACGCCGGCGCGCCGATCACGCAGGCCGTCCCCTCGGCGTGCTCGGCGAGCCAGCCGGCGAGCACCGCGTCGAGGTCCGTGACCGGTCCGCGCAGCACCGGGACGCCGCTGCGGCGGATCGAGGTGGGCACGTTGGCGTCCGGCAGCGCGGCCCGGATGACCGGCTCCGCCACCGCCATGACCTCCTCCGGCGTCCGGTAGTTGACGCTCAGCGAGGCCACCTCGATCCGGTCGAGCCCGACCCGCTCCAGGCGCTCCTGCCAGGACTCGGTGAACCCGTGCCGGGTCTGCGCGCGGTCGCCGACGATGGTGAAGCTCCGGGACGGGCAGCGCAGCAGCAGCATCTGCCACTCCGCGTCGGTCAGCTCCTGGGCCTCGTCGACGACGATGTGCGCGAACGGTCCGGCCAGCCGGTCCGGGTCGGCGCCGGGCAGCACGCCGCCGTCGACCAGGGTGTCCCGCAGGTCCTGGCCGCGCAGCATGGTGACCGCGCCCTCGCCGTCGTCGTCCGCCTCCAGGATGTCCTGGATGACGTCTGCCATGCGCGCCCGCTCGGCCGCGACGGCGGCCTCCTGCCGGAGCCGGCGGCGGGTCGCGGCCGGGTCGCCGAGCCGCTGCCGGGCCGCGTCCAGCAGTGGCAGGTCGGACACCGTCCAGGCCTGGGCGTCCGCGCGCTGCAGCCGGCGGACGTCCTCGGGGGCCAGCCACGGGGCGCACATCCGCAGGTAGGCGGGCACCGTCCAGAGGTCGCCGACCAGGTCGGCCGCCTCCAGCATCGGCCAGGCCCGGTTGAGGGTGGTGACCAGCTCCTCGTCCCGCCGCAGCGACCGGCCGACCAGCTCGGGCGGCAGGTCCTCGTCGTCCAGCTTGGCCAGCAGGATCGACACCAGCTCGTCCCAGATCTGCTCGCGCGCGTCGTTGTGCGGCGTGCCCGGCTCCACCGCCTCGAAGGCCTCGGCCCACTCGTCGGCGCTCAGCCAGAGGTCGGCCCAGTCGGTGGAGACCGTCATGCCCTCCTTGGGCGGCTCCTCGTACAGCGCGACGGCCTTCTCGATCGCCCGCACCAGCTCCGCGGACGACTTCAGCCGGGCCACCTCCGGGTCGCGTTCGACCGTGGCGCCCGCGCCCTCGGCGACCAGGTCGCGCACGGTGCAGGTCTGCACCCCGTCCTCGCCGAGGCTGGGCAGGACGTCGGAGACGTAGTCCAGGTAGGGCTGGTGCGGGCCGACGAACAGCACGCCGCCCCGGCGGTGCGCCAGCCGCGGGTCGGAGTAGAGCAGGTAGGCGGAGCGGTGCAGGGCGACGACGGTCTTGCCGGTGCCCGGGCCGCCGTCGACGACCAGGGCGCCGCGCGATCCGGCCCGGACGATGGCGTCCTGGTCGGACTGGATGGTGGCCAGCACGTCCCGCATCCGGGGCGAGCGGGTGCTGCCCAGGCTCGCGATGAACGCGGACTGGTCGTCGAGCGCGGCGTGCCCGGCGAGGCCCTCGGCGGCGAACACCTCGTCCCAGTAGTCGTTGATCCGGCCGCCGGACCAGCGGTACCGGCGGCGGCTGGCCAGGCCCAGCGGGTTGGCGTGGGTCGCGGCGAAGAACGGCTCGGCCGCCGGGGAGCGCCAGTCCAGCAGCAGGCGGCGGCCGTCACTGTCGGTGAGGCCGAGCCGTCCGATGTACACCGGCTCGCCGTCCTCGGCGCCGACGATCCGCCCGAGGCACAGGTCCAGGCCGAAGCGGCGCAGGGCGCGCAGCCGGCCGGTCAGCCGGTGCACCTCCAGGTCGCGGTCCATCGCGGCCTGGCCGGCGCCGCCGGGCGCCCGGCGCGCGGCGTCGAGCTGGTCGGACAGCTCGGTGATCGCCTGGTCAAGGCTCTCCGCGATGGCCGCGAAGTGCCGCTCGTCCTGGGCGATCAGCGCCGGGTCGGCCTTGGCGGAAAGGCGCTCGGGAAGGTCGAACGCGCCGACCGTGCCGGCTGCGCTGGTTCCGCTGGTGGTCGAAGTGGTCATGTGTTCAGCCCCGTTCCGCAGTTGTTCGCATGAGTCCCACCACCGGCATCGGCATCCTCGATTCGGCGGATCATGGACTCAGGCCAGTGATTGTGCGGCATGACCGGGGCCTTGCGGCAAGGCCCCCCTCGCGATATAAGTTGAGAGTGGCAAGGGGTGGGTTTTCCCCGTTGCCCTCCGAATTCCCTCCCGGTTCCCCGCCCCGGTGTCGACCTGTGCGCCCCCTGCCGGTTACGCGGCGGCGAAATCCATCCGACGAGCGGGTTGACGACCGGTCATACTGGGCGGTGCCCAGGTCGGGGCGCCGACGGGCGCGCCCCGCGGACGGGCCCGAGACCGGAGGACCCGATGAGCCGCCACCTGCCGACCACCGTTCCGCCGGGCCGGTCGCCGGCGCAGCCGTGGAACCGGCAGCGGCTGCGCAGCAACAACGAGTGGCTGCTGCTCGAACGGCTGCGGCTGGCCGGCCCGTCCTCGCGCGCCCAGCTGGCCCGGGACACCGGCCTCTCCAAGCCCACCGTCTCCGCCGCCCTGGCCGCCCTCGAACAGGCCGGACTGGCCCGGGAGGCCGGGCACTTCGTCCCCGAGCGCGGCCGCACCGCCGTCCTGTACGAGCCCGACCCGCTCGCCGGGCACGTGCTCGGCGTCGACATCGGCCGGGCGCGGCTGCGGGTCGCCGTGGCCGACCTAGCCGGGGAGATCGTCGCCCGCCGTGACATCCCCAACAAGGGACGGACGGCCAACGCGGTGGCCGACGCCGTGGTGGCCGCCGCCCGGGAGACGACGGCGGAGGCGGGGCTCGCCGCCGCCGACATCGACCACGCGGTGATCGGCACGCCCGGCGTCTGGGACGAGGAGCGGCGCGGCGTGCGCTACGCGACCAGCCTGCCGGGCTGGGGCAGACCGGGGCTCTTCGACCGGATAGCGGCCGGGCTGGAGACCGGGATCACCGTCGGCAACGACGCCAACCTCGCCGCGCTCGGCGAGTACACCCTGGGCGTGGGCCGGGGCAGCGGCAGCCGGATGTTCGCGTACGTGCTGGTCGGGACGGGCCTCGGGGTGGGCGTGGTCCGGGACGGCGAGCTGCTGGCCGGTGCGCACGGCGCGCTCGGCGAGGTCGGCCTCGTCCCGCTGCCGCCGCGCCCGGACGGCGAGCCGGGCGGGACCATCGAGCAGGCCGCCGCCGCGGACGCCGTCGTCCGGACGGCGCTCGAACTCGGCATGACCGGCCCGCTGACGGCCAAGCAGGTCTTCGACGCCGCCCGCGCCCGCGACCCGCTGGCGATCACCGCCGTGCACCGGGCGGCCGGTCAACTCGCCTACGCCGTCGCCGTGTTGTCGGCCGTCCTCGACCCGGACGTGATCGTCCTCGGCGGCGGCATCGGCGCCAGCGCGGACCTGCTGCTCGAACCGCTCGGCCGCGCCCTGGCCCGGCTCACCCCGATGCGGCCCACCCTCGCCCCGAGCCGCCTCGGGGAGGAGGCCGTCCTGCTCGGCGCCGTCGCCACCGCCCTCGACCTCGCCCGCCCGGAGATCTTCGCGCGCCGTACGGCGCTGGCGGGTTGAGCGTCCGCCGTACGGTCGGCCACCGCACACGTCGACGGCCCCGCACCGGAGTCGGTGCGGGGCCGTGGCTTCGCGGTCAGCTGTTGCGGAAGGTACGGCCGGCGAGGAGGTTCCACTTGCTCCAGGGATCCTCGTTGACGGTGTAGGTGTGGTAGAGCTGCTTGTCCTTGCCGAGGGCGAAGATCTCGGCGGAGTTGTTGCCGGATTCGTGGACGAGGCTGAGGGTGGCGGTGAAGAGCCAGCCGGGGCTGAGGGGTTCCCAGTTGGGCCAGTCGGCGGCGGCGACGCTGCGGGTGTGGTAGACGACGCCGTCGTTGCCGATGGCGGCGACCTCGATGGCGTTGGTGGTGGCGTTGTAGACGGCGGTGGGGCTGTTGGCGAAGCGGAAGGGGTCGTTGAGCGGGATCCAACCGCTCCATTGGCTCTGGTCGTTGAAGAGGTAGGAGTGGTGGACGGCGCCGTTGGTGGCGGTGGCGAAGACTTCGCTGACCTTGCTCTGGGAGTTGTAGACGGCGGTGGGGCTGCCGGTGACGCGGGTGCCCGGGTCGAGTCCTTGCCAGGCGGTCCAGGGGCCGCCGTTGGTGTTGGAGGCGTGGTAGAGGATGCCGTCGGTGCCGGTGGCGAAGAGCTCGGTGGTGCCGGTGTCGGGGTTGTGGGTGAGGGCGGGGCGGCCGGTGAACTTGCAGTTGACGTTGAGGTCCTGCCAGGGGGCCCAGGGTTCGGCGTTGGTGCTGGAGGTGTGGTAGGCGGCGCCGTCGTTGCCGAGGGCGACGAGTTCGACGGTGTTGGCGGCGGTGTTGTAGACGGCGGTGGGGCTGCTGGCGAAGCGGAAGCCGGTGTCGAGGGCTTCCCATTGGCCCCATTGGCGGCCGTTGAAGAGGTAGTTGTGGTAGATGACGCCGTCGGTGCCGCGGGCGAAGATCTCGGTGACCTTGTTGACGGGGTTGTAGGTGACGGCGGGGCTGCCGGTGAAGCGGGAGGCGGGGCCGATGGAGTACCACTCGGACCAGGGTCCGGCGTCGATGGAGTAGGCGTGGCCGAGGACGCCGTCGGTGCCGATCGCGAAGGTCTCGGAGACCTTGGTGTCGGGGTTGTAGATGGTCGCCGCCGCCGGGATCTGCCCGGCGGGCGTCGCCGGCGGCTTCGGCGGCTCGGGCGTCACGTCGTCGACGATGTTCTTGTTGCGGACCGGCTTGTAGGTGCCCTTGCCGGGGAAGTACGGGTAGGGGATGGTCCGGTGGTGGACTCCGCTCGGGGTGAACTCGTAGCCCACGTAGGAGTTGTGGCCGGCGTCCGCCCAGCGGTCGAACAGGACGATGTGGCCGTTGGCGAGTGCCCCGTCGTTGAGCAGCGCGTCGCCGGGCTTCAGCTCGTCCTTGGTGATCCAGGACGCGACGCCGGACGGTACGAAGCTCGTGGTGTCCAGGCCCGGTGTGCCCAGTTTCCACGCCATCGAGACGTAGCCCGAGCAGTCCTGGCGGTAGCCGTTGTGGTAGCTGGTCCAGCTGTAGGAGAGGCCCAGCGAGGTCCACGAGGACGCCCGGGCCAGTGCCTCGGACCGGGTGACCGGAGCGGCGGCGGCGAGCGCGGCGGCGCCGGGCGCGGACAGCACCCCGTCCTGGAGCATCGGAGCGGGTTGCCCGCCGCCGCCCTTGTCACCGTCGCCCTTGTCACCGTTGCGGGGCGCGGCCGCGGTGCTCTGTCCGGCCGCGGCGCTCTGCCCGGCCGGCGGCGCCGGTTCGGCGTGCCCGGGCGCGGCGCCCAGGGTGAGCGCGCACAGGCCGGCGGCGAGGAGGACGGCGGCGGCGCGGAGTGCGGGGCGAAGCGTGGGGCGGACGGCAGCGGGCATGGCTGTCTCCAGGGAGGAGGAGGCGGGGGAGCTCGCCGAGGGGGTCTCCTCGGCGGCTGATCCCAGCTTCGCCTTCGGCCAACCGCAGTGGAATAGACCACAGTTGGACGGAAGCGTCCCTGGCCTGTTCCGTCCCGACGGCGGGACGGACACCGCCGGCCACGGGCGGGATACCGCCCGCGGCCGGCCCTCCGATGCCTGCGCTACTGCGCCGACTGCTGGTCGGCGGCGGCGCGTTGGGCGCGGAAGTTCTCCCGGTAGGCGTCGTGGACCGCCGGGTCGTCGTACTTGAGCAGGGCCTCGTCGTTGCTGGTCAGGCCCATCCGGGTGTACGGATGGCTGCCGGTCCAGACGATCTTCCGGTCCGGCTGCCCCTGGTAACCGCCCTCTACCAGCAGGTACTTGGAGTGCGTGGCGGTGCGGCCCGCGGCGTCGTCGTCCAGCTTGTGCAGGGCTATCCCGCCGAACTTCGTCGGCTTGCCCAGCTGGTCGCGGATGGCCGACCCGGTGTTGTCGAGCTCGCGGTAGACGATGTCGACGAAGCAGCCCGCGTCGTCGAGCTCCCACAGTTTGCGGGCGACGTCGGCCCGGGTGATCTGGTGCATGGCGACGCGGATCACCGTACGGCCGTCGGCCGTCCCGAAGCCGGGGGAGTTGCCGGAGCAGGCCGGCTGGCCGTTGACCGGGTCGTCCACCGTGTTGAGGATGTCGAGGATGACGTCCGACCCGGAGCGCGGGAAGAAGTACACCTTGGCGGCGCCCGCCTGGTAGGCCACCGGGTAGTCGGCGACCTGCCTGGTGCGGTCGGCGCGGGCGGCCTCCAGGTCGCCGAAGTACGTGGCGTAGGCGGCGTACAGCTCCTTGTTGCCGGTGACGGTCAGCGCGTCGTTCCAGGCGGTGACCCGGTCCCAGGGGGTCTGGTTCGCCGAGGTCTGCACGACCACGTCATTGACCGGGACGGTGCCCGTCGAGCTGCCCGTGGTGGCGGAGAACAGCCAGAACTTGTTGTGGTTGTTGCTGTAGTAGGTGTCCTCGGGGTTGGGGTCCAGGGCCAGACAGGCCTGGTTGTCGGGGCAGACGCGCACCCAGGAGGTCCCGGACTTGTCGGACTTCCGGGCGAGCCCCTCGGCGAGCTTGTCGTAGGCGGGCTTGCCCGCCCAGTGCTTGGGGCTCGCGCTGTCGAGGAGCACCTCGACGTTCACCCCGCGCAGGTGGGCCGCCGTCAGCCGGTCGGCCAGCCAGTCGGAGCCGAGCACGTACTGCGAGGTCTTGATGGTCGATCCGGGCAGCGCGCCGTCGATCAGGCGGGAGACGTGCGAGAAGATCGCGTTCTGGCGGGCGGGATCGGTCGGGTCGTTGAAGATCGCGCCGGTGGTGACCGGCGGCGTGGCCGGGGCCGCGGCCGCAGCCGGGGTGGCGGCGAGCGGGAGCGCGAGCGCGGCGGCGAGGGCGAGCGCGGAGACGTTTTTGATCTTGATCACGGCGCCGCAGTGTAGTCGCAGCGTAGCGGTCCGCCTGCGACCGCCCGGTGCCGCGCGGGGCTGGGTGCTGCTACCCCTCGACCACCTCGACGATCAGCAGCGTGCCCCGGCTGCCCGGGCGGACGGCGTGCGGGGTACCGGCGGGCACCCGGTACAGCTCGCCGGGGCCGACCGTGAACTCGCTCTCCCCCACGGCGAGTTCGAGTCGGCCGTCGACGACGAACAGCACCTCGGTGGCGTCGTGGACCTCGACCTCGACGGGCCGCTCGTCCATCCGCAGGACCTTCACCCCGGCGGTCCCCACCCGGCCGAGGAGCCGGGAGGCCCAGGGGGTCGGCAGCTCGGACGCGGTCTCGGACAGGTTGATCGGATTCATGGCACACCTCATGGCGGTAGCCCCGAGGAGGGGTTTCCGTAGCGGGATCGGTTGAGGCCTGAAGGCTATCCGCGCAGGGGCGGCGCTTGGTCGACCGTTTGGTAAAACCTGCGACCGCCCGGCGCGGAGCGCACTGCTGGATACTGGCCCGATGGACAGCACCTCGATACGGGACTCCTACGACGCGGTCGCCGATGTGTACGCACAGGGCTTCACCGCGGATCTGGCCTCGAAGCCGCTGGACCGCGCCATGCTGACGGCGCTCTCCGAACAGGTCCCGAAGGACGGCCCCGTGGCCGACGTCGGCTGCGGTCCCGCGCAGGTGGCGTGCTTCCTCGACGACCTCGGGACCCCGGTGCTGGGCGTCGACGTGTCACCCGGCATGGTCAAGGCGGCCCGAGAGCGCCGTCCGGGCCTCGATGTGCGCGTCGGCTCGATGCTGGACCTCCCGCTGGCCGACGGCGAACTCGCCGGCGTCGCGGCGTTCTACTCGCTGATCCACCTGCGGCCCGAGGAACGACCGCGCGCCTACGCGGAGTTCGCCCGGGTGCTGCGCCCGGGAGGTCTCGTCCTGGCGGCCTTCCACGCGGGCGAGGAGATCCGGCGCCGGGACTCCTGGTTCGACCGGCCGGTCTCCCTCGACTTCTTCGCCCTGCGCCCGGAGGACGTCGCCGACGGCCTGGTCGCCGCGGGATTCGCCATGGAGGCCACGCTGATGCGAGGACCGTACCCGGGCGAGGCGGACACCCGGCGCGCGTACCTGCTGGCCCGCAGGCTCTGACGGGAGCCGGTGATCGATCGCTCGGGCCGGGCGGAGGAGTGGGGGAGTGGTGGCGAGGGAAGAAAGTTAGGAAACTTTACCAGGAGGTCGCGTGTCCCCCCGTTCCGCTCTCCTCGCCGTTGCCGCCGCCGCTCTGCTGCTGGCGCCCGCCGCTCCCGCGTCGGCGGCAGGCGCCGCCGCGCAGACCGTGGACGTGTCCACCGCCGCCCAGTTGAAGGCGGCGCTGGCCGCCGCCGCGCCCGGGCAGACGATCAGGCTCGCGGCCGGCGAGTACCACGGCTCCTTCGTCGCCCGGCGGGCCGGGACCGCCGAGAAGCCCGTCACGCTCACCGGGCCGCGGACCGCCGTGCTCGTCAACGACGGACCGTCCGGCTCCGGCCCCGCCTGCCCCGCGCCGACCGCCGGGTGGGACTCCGGCTACGGGCTGTGGCTGTACGGCGCGCCGTACTGGAACCTCACCGGGTTCACCGTCAAGGACTCCAAGAAGGGCGTGGTGCTGGACAGTTCGCCGCACGTGGTGATCGACGGCCTGTACGTGCACCACGTCGAGGACGAGGGCGTGCACTTCCGGCGCTCCTCCGCCGACGGGGTGCTGCGCAACTCGGTGGTCGAGTACACCGGGCGCGCGCAGCCGGCGTACGGGGAGGGCGTGTACCTCGGGTCGGCGAACTCCAACTGGGACTGCCACGGCAACACCGGCGGCGCCGACCGCTCGGACCGGGTGCTGGTGGAGAACAACCGGATCGGCCCGTACGTCGCCGCCGAGGGGATCGACGTGAAGGAGGGCACCTCGGGCGGCACGATCCGGGGCAACACCTTCGACGGGCGCGGCCTCAGCGGCGAGAACTCGGCCGACTCGTGGGTGGACGTCAAGGGCAGTGGCTACCTGATCGAGGGCAACAAGGGGACCTTCGCCCCGCCCGGCACCTTCGCCAACGGCTACGAGACCCACAACCCGGCCACCACCCCGTCCTTCCCGAACGGCTGCGGCAACGTCTGGCGCGGCAACACCTCGGACCTCGGCGGCGTGGGCGCGTATGCGATCCGGATCACCTCCGTCTCGGCGTGCGCGGGCCGACCGAACGTCGTCCACGCCTCGAACACCGTCGCGCACGCGACCGGCGGCCTCACCAACGTTCCGGTGACTCCGTAGGTCGGCAGTCCGGCAGTCCGGCAGGCCGGCAGTCCGGCAGGCCGGCAGGCCGGCAGGCCGGCAGTTCGGCGGTGCGTGATCGTACTGATCGGTCGGCTGACACTCCGTGATCATCAGGTCTCGATCTGCTCACAAGTGTTTGAACGATGGACAGATTGATCCGAAGGTCTGCTTGACTCACGATCCTCTTTCACGAGGAACGGAGTGTTCACGTCCATGCCTTCACGGATGCGCGGCGGTCGTCGCGGCCTGGCCGCCGTCGCCGGACTCGTCTTCACCGTCGCTCTCGCGCTGACCGGTTGCGACCCCACGGGGGCCGGGGAGGCCGCCACCTCGGCGGTCTCCACGCCCGCCGTCACGCCGGCCGCCGTCACCGCACCGGCGACCATCCCGCCGCCGGTGCCGACCGTGCCGCCGGTGCCGACCACCACGCCGTCGGCGGTTCAGCCACCGCCGTCCGTGCCCGTCCAGACGCCGCCCCCGGTGCCCACGCCCACCGTCAGCGTGCCGGTGCCCTCCGCGCCGGCCGTCGCCACGCCCAAGCCGCAGCCGACCCCCACCAAGGCCGCGCCGCAGCCCAAGGTGACGACGGCCCAGCCGCCGACCGACCCGACGCCGGAGCCGGCCGAGACCAAGGCCGCGGCCGGTGACTGCGAGATCCGCTCCAACGCCGGGAACTGCTACAAGGCGGGCCAGTTCTGCCGCAACGACGACCTCGGCAAGAGCACCCACGAGGCGAGCGGCCGGGTGATCTACTGCCGCATGGTCAGCGGCAAGCCGCACTGGCAGGCCTGAGCGCGGGCGAGCCTGAGCGGTCGGGCGAACGCCGACGGCCTGCACCACCGCCCGTGAGCGGGGGTACGGGCCGTCGCGCGTCGGCCGGTCCGGCGAGGCCCGACGGCCCAGGCCCTCAGCCGGCCAGGCCCGCCAGCACCTCGGCGCCGGGCAGCCGGGCCAGCGCCCAGCCGGGGAGGATGAGCTTGCCCCGACGCCGGCCACTGCCGACCAGGACGTACGGAGCCGCGGCCACCGCCTCGTCGATGAGCAGCGGCCAGGCGCCCGGCAGGCCGACGGGGGTGATGCCGCCGTACTCCATGCCGGTCAGGTCGACCGCGGTGTCCATCGGGGCGAACGACGCCTTCCGGGCCCCCAGATGCGTCCGGACGGCCTTGTTCACGTCCACCCGGGTGTCGGCCAGGGCGAGGCACGCGGCCAGGGTGACCTCCCCGCCGCGCTTGGCCGCGACCACCACGCAGTTCGCGGAGAGCTCCGGCGGCACGTCGTAGGTCTCGCAGAACACCGCGGTGTCCGCCTTCTCGGGATCGGTGTCCACGTAGATCACGGACTCGGCCGCCTCCCGGGCGTCCCAGTTCTTCAGGGCGTCGGCCACGGGTGCGGCGAGGTCGTCGGCGACCTCCAGCGCCGCGAAGACGGCCGTGAAGTTTCCGAAGGGAGGGCGTGCGGCTTCACTCATGGGACGGACTCTAGCGCGGCCGCGGCCGTCCTCATTTCTGTGACCGGGAACCCGGGTCCGGGTCAGGAACCGGCCCGGCGCTTGTTGTAGACGTCGAAGCCCACCGCCGCGAGCAGCACCAGGCCCTTGATCACCTGCTGGTAGTCGGTGCCGACTCCGATCAGCGACATGCCGTTGTTCAGCACCCCGAGCACCAGGCCGCCGATGATCGCGCCGAGCACGGTGCCCACGCCGCCGCCGGCGGAGGCGCCGCCGATGAAGGCGGCGGCGATCGCCTCCAGTTCGAAGTTGATGCCGGCCTGCGGGGTGCCGGCGTTGAGCCGCGCGGCGAAGACCAGCCCGGCCAGCGCCGCGAGGACGCCCATGTTGGTGAAGGCGAGGAAGACGACCCGCTTGCTCTTCACCCCGGACAGCTTGGCCGCCGCCTCGTTGCCGCCGATCGCGTAGGTGTGCCGGCCGATGATCGAGTCGCGCATCAGGTAGCCGAACCCGACCAGCAGGGCGCCGAGGATCAGCAGGACGATCGGCACGCCGTGGTAGCTGGCCAGCAGCAGGGTGAACACGACGACGGCCGCGGTGATCACGGCGAGCTTGGCCAGGAACAGCCCGAGCGGGAGCACCTCCAGCCCGTACGCGGCGGTCTGCCGTCGGCCGCGGACCTCCTGGAGGACCGCGACGGCCAGCACGGCGGCGCCCAGCAGCAGGGTGAGGTTGTGGTAGTCGGTGTACGGGCCGACCTCGGGGAGGAAGCCGCTGCTGATGCTCTGGAAGCCCTGGGGGAACGGTGCCACCGACTGGCCCTGCAGCAGGATCTGGGTGCCGCCGCGGAACAGCAGCATGCCCGCCAGGGTGACGATGAAGGACGGGATGCCCAGGTAGGCGATCCAGAAGCCCTGCCAGGCGCCGGCCAGGGCGCCGACCGCCAGTGCGGCCAGCACCGCCACGGGCCAGGGCAGATGGTGCTTGACCATCAGCACCGCGGCGGCGGCTCCGATGAAGGCGGCCAGCGAGCCGACCGAGAGGTCGATGTGCCCGGAGATGATGACGATCATCATCCCGATCGCCAGGATGAGGATGTAGCCGTTCTGCTGGATCAGGTTGGTGATGTTGAGCGGCTGGAGCAGGATGCCGTCCGTCCGGATCTGGAACAGCAGCACGATCAGCGCGAGCGCGACCAGCATGCCGTACTGGCGCACGTTGCCGCGCAGCGCACGGGTCAGCACGCCGCCGAGGGAAGGTCCGGTCCGCGGCGCCTTCGGGGACGAATCCGGGATGATGTCGGTCTGGGCCATGCCTTCACACCTGCTCGTTGCCGGATGCGGCGCTCATGGTCATGAGCCGCATGAGGGATTCCTGGGTGGCGTCGGCGCGGGCGACCTCACCGGTGATGCGGCCTTCGGCCATGGTGTAGATCCGGTCGCACAGGCCGAGGAGTTCGGGGAGTTCGGACGAGATGACGAGTACCGCCTTGCCCTGGGCGGCCAGCTCGGCGATGACGGTGTAGATCTCCGCCTTGGCGCCGATGTCGATGCCCCGGGTGGGCTCGTCGAGGATCAGCACCTCCGGCCCGGCGAAGATCCACTTGCTGAGGACGACCTTCTGCTGGTTGCCGCCGCTGAGCGTGCCGGTCCGGGTGAACACCGTCGGGGCCTTGATGTTCATGGTCCGCCGGAAGGACTCGGCGACCCTGGCCTCCTCGTGCCGGTCGACCCGGCCGAACCGGGCGACCTTGCCGAGCGCGCTCAGCGAGATGTTCCGGCTGATGTCCTCGATCAGGTTGAGGCCGAGCTGCTTGCGGTCCTCGGTGACGTAGGCGAGGCCGTGCCCGATCGCCTCGGGCACCGTCCGGGTGCGGATCTCCCGGCCGTGCAGCAGCACCCGGCCGGCCGCCCACCGGCCGTACGAGCGGCCGAAGACGCTCATCGCGAGTTCGGTGCGGCCCGCGCCCATCAGTCCGGCGACGCCGACGATCTCGCCGCTCCGCACGTTCAGCGAGGCGCCGTCCACCACCATGCGCTGCTGGTCGATGGGGTGCCGGACGCTCCAGTTCTCGACCTCGAAGGCCACCTCCCCGATGCCGCCGGTGCGCTCGGGGTAACGGTGCTCCAGGTCGCGGCCGACCATGCCGCGGATGATCCGGTCCTCGGAGATGCCCTCCGGGCCGATCGCGATGGTCTCGATGGTCCGCCCGTCGCGCAGGATGGTGACGGCGTCGGCGACCCGGGCGATCTCGTTCAGCTTGTGCGAGATGAGGACGCAGGAGATGCCCTGCGCCTTGAGCTCCAGGATCAGGTCGAGCAGCTTGCGGCTGTCCTCGTCGTTCAGCGCGGCGGTCGGCTCGTCCAGGATGAGCAGCCGGACCTTCTTGGCCAGCGCCTTGGCGATCTCGACCAGCTGCTGCTTGCCCACGCCGAGGTCGGCGACCCGGGTGTGCGGGCTCTCGTCGAGGCCGACCTGCCGGAGCAGTTCGGCGGCGTGGGTGAGGGTCCGGGGCCAGCTGATGATGCCCCGGGTGGCGTGCTCGTTGCCCAGGAAGATGTTCTCGGCGACGGACAGGTACGGCACCAGCGCCAGTTCCTGGTGGATGATGACGATGCCGCGCTGCTCGCTGGCCCGGATGTCCTTGAACCGGCAGGGCTCGCCCTCGAAGAGGATCTCGCCCTCGTAGCCGCCGTGCGGGTGGACGCCGCTGAGCACCTTCATCAGGGTGGACTTGCCGGCGCCGTTCTCACCGCAGACGGCGTGCACCTCGCCGGCGGCGACGCTCAGGTTGACCTCGGAGAGCGCCTTGACGCCGGGGAACGACTTGCTGATCGACCGCATTTCGAGAACCGGTCCGGCCATGGGTGTGCGTCCGTATCGTTCGGGGCGGTGCGGTGGGGGAGCCCTCGGGAGTCCGGGAGTCCGGGTGGCCCCGGTGGTCCGGCGTCCGCACCGCCGGTTCGGCACGGGGCCCGTCGAGCGGGCCCCGCGGGCTACTTGAGCTGGTCCGCGGTGTACTGGCCGCTGTCGACCAGGACCTGGCGGTAGTTGTCCTTGTCGACGGTCACCGGCTGGAGCAACTGCGCCGGCACGACCTTCACGCCGTTGTCGTACTGGGTGGTGTCGTTGACCTCGGGCTTGCCGCCGGTCAGCAACGCGTCGCCCATCCGGACGGCGGCCCCGGCGAGTTGGCGGGTGTCCTTGTAGACGGTCTGGGTCTGCTCGCCCGCGATGATCGACTTCACCGAGGCCAGCTCGGCGTCCTGGCCGGTGACGATGGGCAGCGACTTGCCGCTGCCGTAGCCCACGCCCTTGAGCGAGGAGAGGATGCCGATCGAGATGCCGTCGTACGGCGAGAGCACGGCGTCGACGTGGGCGGTGGTGTAGGCCTTGCTCAGCAGGTTGTCCATCCGGGACTGGGCGAGGCCGCCGTCCCAGCGCAGTGTGGCGACCTGGTTGAACTCGGTCTGGCCGCTCTGCACGACCAGCTTCTTCTGGTCCAGGTACGGCTTGAGGACGCTCATCGCGCCGTTGAAGAAGAAGGTCGCGTTGTTGTCGTCCGGCGAGCCGGCGAACAGCTCGATGTTGAACGGGCCCTTGCCGTCCTTGAGGCCGAGCTTGTCGACGATGTATCCGCCCTGGAGGACGCCGACCCGGAAGTTGTCGAAGGTCGCGTAGTAGCCGACGTTCCGGGTGCCCCGGATCAGCCGGTCGTACGAGATCACCGGAATGTGCGCATCGGCGGCCTTCTGCAGCACATTGCTGAGGGAGGCGCCGTCGATGGCGGCGATCACCAGCAGCCTGGCGCCCTTGGTGATCATGTTCTCCAGCTGGGAGACCTGGTTCTCCACCACGTTGTCGCCGTACTGCAGGTCGGTCTTGTAGCCCCTGGCCCGGAACTCCTTGACCATGTTGGCGCCGTCGGCGATCCAGCGTTCCGACGACTTGGTCGGCATCGCGATGCCGATGAGCCCGCCCTTGGCGTCCCCCCTGGCCGCCCCTCTGCCGACTCCGTTGGCGCTCTGCCCGCAGGCCGCCAACGAGAGCAGCAGGCCCGCGGCGACGAGGCCCGCTGAAAGCTTCCGCACAGTTCCTCCAGTGATGGTGTTCCGCGACCGGCGCAGTACAGCCCTGGCGGGGTGACTGGGAGCGGTCGAGCGGGGCCGGCCGGAGCGGTCCCTCGCGCTGTGGAACGGCGGGGCGGCGGTGGCTCGGGCCTGGCGTGACATGAAGTGTTAACGCTCACAAGAGCGGCGTCAAGGGGCTCGGCAGCACTGTCGGGCCCCGGTCCGATCCGGGCGATCACCTCCCCGGAAGGGGTGCGGGCGTTGGCTTCGCGATGGTGGCACAGGCCGGCCGCCGGTAGGGCCGGTGGGAGGAGAAACCACCTGTTGGGCCGAATCGAGGGCGACGGAGCGGCCGGGGCCCGGTCGCGTACTGTGGTGCACGGCCGAGGAGGAACTGCCAGTGGGAACCGATAGCGCCGGGGCGGAACAGCGCCAGCCCGTGATGGCGGACGTGGCGAAGCTGGCGGGCGTCTCCCACCAGACGGTGTCCCGGGTGCTCAACGGCGCCCCGCACGTCCGGCCCGACACCCGTGACCGGGTGCTGGCCGCCATACGGGAACTGGACTACCGGCCCAACTCCGCCGCCCGCGCGCTGGTCACCCGGCGGTCGCAGACGCTCGGGGTGGTCAGCTTCGACTCGACCCTCTACGGCCCCGCCTCGATGCTGGACGGCATCGAGCGCGCCGCCCGCAGCGCCGGGTACTTCGTGAGCGTGACCAGTCTGCGCTCCCTGGACGGACGTTCGGTCCAGGAGGCCGTCGACCGGCTGCGCGACCAGGGGGTGGAGGGCGTCGTGGTGATCGCGCCGCAGACCTCCGCCGTCAGCGCGGTGGCCCGGCTCTCCAGTTCCGTGCCGCTGGTCGCGGTCGGTTCGGGCAGCCGGGCGCGGGTGCCGATGGTGTCGGTGGGCAACCGCGACGGCGCCGGGGAGGCCACCGCGCACCTGCTCCACCTGGGCCACCGCACCGTGCACCACCTGGCGGGGCCGGCCAACTGGCTGGAGAGCCAGGACCGGGAGGAGGGGTGGCGGCTCGCGCTGGGGGCGGCCGGAGCGCCGGTTCCGGAGGTGGAGCGCGGCGACTGGAGCGCCCGCTCCGGGTACCAGGCGGGGCTGCGGATCGCCCGACTGCCCGATGTCACGGCCGTCTTCTGCGCCAACGACCACATGGCGCTCGGGCTGCTGCGCGCCCTGCACGAGGCCGGTCGGTCGGTCCCGGACGAGATCAGCGTGATCGGCTTCGACGACATCCCGGAGGCCGCGTACTTCATACCGCCGCTGACCACGGTGCGGCAGGACTTCGGCGAACTCGGCAGACGGGCGCTGGAACTGCTGGTCGGGGAGCTGGCGGGGGTCGCGCCCTCCTCCGGCCGGGTGCAGATCTCCCCGGAGCTGGTGCTGCGGCGCAGCGTGGGCCCGGCCGTGCGGCGCTGAGCCGGTAACCGGCCCGGTGGCGGGTCCCGCTTGTCGGCCACCCTTGACAGGCCAATTGTGAGCGCTAACAATCTGTGCCGTCGACCCCGCCTCGGGTTGCGGAGCGCACCGGCGGGTGACGTCAACGCAGACCTCCCGTACGAAGGATGAGGACGTGACCGTGATCCCTGCCGTCCACCACGCCCGCCACGCCGACCGGCCCGACCCGCCCGACCCGCCCGACCGGTACGTCGTCGGCGTCGACTTCGGCACCCTCTCCGGCCGCGCGGTGGTCGTCCGGGTCCGGGACGGCGAGGAACTGGGCACCGCCGTCCACGACTACCCGCACGCCGTGGTCGAGCGCGAGCTGCCCGGCACCGGCCGGCCGCTGCCGCCCGACTGGGCGCTGCAGCACCCGGCGGACTGGCGCGAGGTGCTGCGCACCGCCGTCCCGGCCGCGCTCACCGCGGCCGGGGTCGACCCCGGGCAGGTCATCGGCATCGCCACCGACTTCACCGCCTGCACCGTCCTGCCGGTGCTCGCGGACGGCACCCCGCTGGCCGAGACCGCCGAGTGGGCGCCCCGCCCGCACGCCTGGCCCAAGCTCTGGAAGCACCACGCCGCGCAACCCCAGGCGGACCGGATCAACGCGCTGGCCCACGCCCGCGGCGAGCAGTGGATCGCCCGGTACGGCGGCCGGATCTCGGCCGAATGGCAGTACGCCAAGGCGCTGCAGGTGCTGGAGGAGGATCCGGCCGTCTACGCCGCCTGCGAGCGCTGGATCGAGGCCGCCGACTGGATCGTCTGGCAGCTCACCGGCGCCGAGAGCCGCAACACCTGCACGGCCGGCTACAAGGGCATCCACCAGGACGGGAGCTACCCGGGCGAGGACTACCTCGCCGCGCTCCACCCGGACTTCGCCGACTTCGCCCGCACCCGTCTGGAGCACCCGCTCGCCCCGCTCGGCTCCCGGGTCGGCTCGCTCACCGCGTGCGCCGCCGGGTGGACCGGCCTGCCGGAGGGCATCGCGGTCGCCGCTGGCAACGTCGACGCCCACGTCGCCGCCCCGGCCGCCCGCGCCGTCGACGACGGCCGCCTCCTCGCCATCATGGGAACGTCCACCTGCCACGTCGTCAACGGTGCGACGCTCGCCGAGGTCCCCGGCATCTGCGGGGTGGTCGCGGACGGCATCGTCACCGGCTCCTACGGCTACGAGGCCGGCCAGAGCGCCGTCGGCGACATCTTCGCCTGGTGGCTGCGCCAGGGCGTACCCGCCGACTACCTGGCCGAGGCCGAGGCCGCCGGCGAGGACCTGCACCGGCTGCTCAGCCGAAAGGCCGCCGCCCAGCCCGTGGGCGGGCACGGCCTGGTGGCGCTCGACTGGATGAACGGCAACCGCTGCACCCTGGTTGACCACCGCCTGTCGGGCGTGATCGTCGGACTCACCCTCGCCACCCGCCCGGAGGAGGTCTACCGGGCCCTGCTGGAGGCCACCGCCTTCGGCACCAGGGTCATTGTCGAGGCGCTGGAGCGGGGCGGGGTCCCGGTCACCGAGTTCATCGTCACCGGCGGCCTCAAGCGGAACGCCCTGCTGATGCAGATCCACGCCGACGTCCTGCGCCGCCCGGTCTCGGTCGCCGAATCGGAGCAGGGGTCGGCCCTCGGGTCGGCGATCCACGCCGCCGTCGCCGCCGGGGCGTACCCGGACGTCCGGACCGCGTCCGCCGCCATGGGCCGGGTGCACCGGGACGCCTACCGGCCCGACCCGGCCGCCGCCGACGCCTACGACCGGCTCTTCGCCGAGTACCGCGCGCTGCACGACCACTTCGGCCGCGGCGCCGACAAGCTGCTGCACCGCCTGCGCGACATCCGGAACGCCGCCCTCACCACACCGAACGAGGCCTCGTGAACGCCGCCATCGACCTGATCCGCCGCCAGGTGAGCGACCTGCACCGGGAGCTGGTCCGCTACCGACTGGTGGTCTGGACGGCGGGCAACGTCTCCGCCCGCGTCCCCGGCGAGGACCTGCTCGTCATCAAGCCCAGCGGCGTCCCCTACCAGGAGCTGTCGCCCGGGAACATGATCGTCTGCGACCTGGACGGCAACGTCGTCGAGGGCGACCACGCACCCTCCTCCGACACCGCCGCGCACGCCTACGTCTACAGCCACCTTCCCGAGGTCGGCGGCGTCGTCCACACCCACTCCAGCTACGCCGGCGCCTGGGCGGCCCGCGGCGAGGCCGTCCCCTGCGTACTCACCGCGATGGCCGACGAGTTCGGCGCGGAGATCCCGGTCGGCCCGTTCGCCCTGATCGGCGACGACTCGATCGGCCGGGGCATCGTGGACACCCTCCGGGGACACCGCTCGCCCGCCGTCCTGATGCGCAACCACGGCGTGTTCACCATCGGCGCGGACGCGGAGGCCGCCGTGAAGGCCGCCGTGATGTGCGAGGACGTCGCCCGCACCGTCCACCTCGCCCGCCAGCTCGGCGAACCGCTGCCGATCGCCCAGGCGGACATCGACAGCCTCAACCACCGCTACCGGAACGCCTACGGCCAGTCCCGGGCCCGGTGAGGAGCCACCCATGACGAAGCCACTGGAAGGCCGCCGGATCTGGTTCCTGACCGGAAGCCAGGGACTCTACGGCGAGGACACGCTGAGCCGGGTCGCCGAACAGTCCCGGCGGATCGCCGCGACCCTGGACCGCGACCCCGTGCTGCCGGTCGAGATCGTCTGGAAGCCCGTCCTCACCGACGCCGCCGCGATCCGCCGGGTCTGCCTGGAGGCCGAGTCCGCGGACGACTGCATCGGCCTGATCGCCTGGATGCACACCTTCTCCCCGGCGAAGATGTGGATCGCCGGCCTGGACGCCCTGCGGAAGCCACTGCTCCACCTGCACACCCAGGCCGACGTCGAACTGCCCTGGCAGACCATCGACATGGACTTCATGAACCTGAACCAGGCCGCCCACGGCGACCGCGAGTTCGGCTACATCCAGTCCCGCCTCGGGGTGCCGCGCAAGACCGTCGCCGGGCACGTCACCAGCCCGGCCGTGTCCGCCAGGATCGCCGCCTGGGCGCGCGCCGCCGCCGGCCGCGCCGAACTCCGCGGCCTCCGGCTCGCCCGCTTCGGCGACAACATGCGCGAGGTCGCCGTCACCGAGGGCGACAAGATCGAGGCCCAGCGGCGGTTCGGCGTCTCGGTCAACACCTACGGCGTCGACGACCTGGTCACCGCCGTGGACGCGACGGACGAGGGCGAGGTCACCGCGCTGGTCAAGGAGTACGAGGACCGCTACCGCCTCGCGCCCGAGCTGCGCACCGGCGGGGAGCGCCACGCGTCGCTGCGCTACGCGGCCCGGATCGAGCTCGGCCTGCGCGGCTTCCTGGAACAGGGCGGCTTCCAGGCCTTCACCACCAACTTCGAGGACCTCGGCGGGCTGCGCCAACTGCCCGGCCTCGCGGTGCAGCGGCTGATGGCCGACGGCTACGGCTTCGGCGGCGAGGGCGACTGGAAGACCGCCACCATGCTGCGCACCCTCAAGGTGGCCGCCGCCGGACTGGCCGGCGGCACCTCCTTCATGGAGGACTACACCTACCACCTGGAGCCCGGCCGCGAGCTGATCCTCGGCGCGCACATGCTGGAGGTCTGCCCGAGCATCGCGGCCGGCACCCCCTCCTGCGAGATCCACCCGCTGTCCATCGGCGGACGGGAGGACCCGGTCCGCCTGGTCTTCGACGCCGAGCCGGGCCCGGCGGTCGTGGTCGGCCTCGCCGACCTCGGCGACCGCTTCCGGCTGGTCGCGAACGAGGTGGACGTGGTCGCGCCGCCGGCGCCGCTGCCCCGCCTGCCCGTCGCCCGCGCGGTCTGGCAGCCGCGCCCCGACTTCCGCACCTCCACCGAGGCCTGGCTGACGGCCGGCGGGCCGCACCACACCGTGCTCTCCGGCGCGGTCGGCACCGAGGAACTGGAGGACCTCGCCGGGATGCTCGCCGTGGAGCTGCTGGTGATCGACGACGACACGGACATCCGCCGGTTCGCCAGGGAACTGCGCTGGAACCAGGCCTACCACCGCCTGGCCCAGGGGCTCTGAGCCCTCGTCGGCACGACCGGATCGCCGCCCGTCCGGCGGGCGCGGCCCGGTCCCCATGGTCCCGGTGAGGAACGGAGCGGTACCGTCCCGGAGGACGCACCCCGACCGTCACCGTCCACGAACTCCCTCCGACCCCCACATCAGCACCGAAGGGACCCCCGTGAACCGATCGATCCGTCGGCTCGCCCTGCTCCTGACCCCCGCGCTGACCGCCCTCGCGGCCGTCGCCCAGCCCTCGACCGCCCACGCCGCCGGGCCGGTCACCACCCTGACCGACGGCTTCTACGTGGACCCCGACTCCACCGCGCAGCAGTGGATCGACGCCCACCGCGCCGACGGCCGCGCCGGCGCGATCCAGTCGTCGATCGCCGACGTGCCGACGGCGCGCTGGTTCGGCAACTGGAGCGGTGCCATCGGCACGGCGACCGGCGCCTACACCGGTGCGGCCGCCGCCAAGGGCAGGCTGCCGATCCTGGTGGCCTACAACATCCCCGACCGGGACATCTGCGCCGGCCAGTCCGGCGGTGGGGCGGGCAGCCCCGCCGAGTACGCCACCTGGATCGCCGCCTTCGCCGGCGGCATCGGCAGCCGGCCGGCGGTGGTCGTCCTGGAGCCCGACGCGCTCGGCGGCGAGAGCTGCATGACCCCCGCCCAGACCGCCGTGCGCAACGCGATGCTGCGCAACGCCGTCGCGCAGTTCAAGGCCAAGGCGCCGAACACCCTGCTGTACCTGGACGCCGGCAATCCCGCCTGGGTCGGCGCCGACACCATGGCCCGGCGCCTGGTCGACGCCGGGGTGGGCGGGGCCCACGGGTTCTCGCTGAACGTGTCCAACTTCCTCCCCACCACGCAGAACACGGCGTACGGCAACGCCGTCAACGCGGTGCTGCGCTCGACGAAGGGGTACACCAAGCCGTTCGTCGTCGACACCAGCCGCAACGGCAACGGTTCCGATGGCACGTGGTGCAACCCGCCCGGGCGGCGGATCGGCACGCCCACCCGGTGGGGCGGGGGCGCCGAGATGCTGTTGTGGATCAAGGCGCCGGGCGAGTCCGACGGCAACTGCGGCACCGGCGCGGGATCGAGTGGCGGTCAGTTCCTGCCGGAGGTCGCCTACAAGCTGATCTACGGCTACTGACGGCTGCCGCCCGCCGTCCGTCCGTCATCCGTCCGTCGTCCGCTTGCCGTCCGTCCGCTGCCGGGCGAACGGCGACGGCCCGCACCGCCTCGCGAGATGAGGTGGTGCGGGCCGTCGTAGGCCGTGACCGGCTGTGGGTTCAGCCGTAGGTCAGCCGTGGATCAGCGAGAAGCCGAGCAGCACGCCCGCCGAGACGCGGATCGAGCCCGGCGCGAGGTCGTTCTCGCTGTCGCCGCCGCCCCCGCCGTGGCTCCGGTAGCGGGCGATCGGCTCCGAGTCGACGTCCTTGATGTGGACGACCGGGCCGAGCCGCACCCCGGCGGCCTCGGCGTACAGCTCCGCCTTCTCCCGGGCGGCCGCGACGGCGGCCCGGCGGGCCTCGGCGCGCAGCTCGCGCTTGGTGGTGACGTCGAAGTCCACGCCGTCCACCTGGTTGGCTCCCGCGTCCACGACGTCGACCAGCACCTGCTCCAGCAGGTCGAGTTCGCGCAGCTCGATGGCGAACGCGGCGGTGCACTCGTAGCCGAGGAAGGTGCGCTCGTTGCCCTTGTAGACCCACTCGGATTCGAGGGTGAGGCGGGAGGTCGACACCGCGCCGTCCGGCACGCCGTGACCGCGCAGCACCTCGCGCACCCGGTTGACGGCGGCCCGGGTCTCCGCGAACGCCTCGGCGGGCTTGGGCCGGGTCTCGGTGATGCGTACCTTCAGCCGGGCGAGGTCGGGGGTGGCCGAGACGTCGGCGGCGCCGAAGACGGAGACGCCCCACGGAGAATCGATGGACTGAGTGTCATACATTCCGCTCATCCAACCAGTCGCCCGGGAGTTCGGCGAGGGATTTCCAGAAGAGCTGTTCGTATGCCTGCAGCAGGCGGCCGTACTCGCGGGCGGCGTCGAGTTCCGGCGCGGTGAGGCCGCCCGGTCCGATCGCCTCGGCGGCTGCCCGTTCCAGCGCGGTGGCGGGCTGGGCGAAGAAGTCGAAGAACGCGCAGGCCTCCTCCCCGAGGCCGTGGAACCGCCGGAGCGCCCCGGCCAGCGTCGCGCAGTAGCCGCCCCAGGCCGCGAAGTTGGCGACCAGCGCGCCCGCCACGGCGGTCGGCTGTCCGTTCAGTGCCAGCCAGGCGAGGTACGCCGGGTAGGCCTGGCAGCCCGGCAGCGGTGGACGGGCGGCCGCCTCCTCCGGTGACAGCCCGCAGGCGGTGGCGAGGGCGGGCAGGGTGCGCAGCGCGGCGCTCTCGCCGTCGGCGAGCCCGGCGAACCACGCGCCGAGCGGCGTGTCGGCGCGGCGGGTGGCGAGCAGCAGCAGGCTGCGCCGGTCGGAGGTGATGATCCGCCGCTGTTGCGCGGCCAGTTCGGCGAGCACACCGAGGCGTCCGCGCCCGGTCGCGAAGGCCGCCACCAGGGTGGGCGGCCGTTCGTCCTCGGGGGCCAACTCGGCGCGCAGGTCCTGTAGTTGCTGTTCGGTGCGGTCGTCCATCGGTGCTCCTGGTCCTCCGCGCGTCGGGTGTTCCGGCCCCCGTACCCATTCCTACCGCGCCCGGCGCCGGCCGACGCGGACCCCGGGCCGTTCGGGGGGCCGGGCGGGGCGGGCGCGGCGTTCAACGGGGAAACGGGACCAGGCCGGACTCGTAGGCGAGGATGACCAGCTGGACCCGGTCGCGGGCGTCGAGCTTCGCGAGCAGGCGGGTCATGTAGGTCTTGACGGTGGCCGTGCTCAGGACCAGGTGGGCGGCGATCTCCGGGTTGGACAGGCCGCGTCCGACCAGGGTGAGGATCTCGCGTTCGCGCTCGGTGATGCCGTCCAGGGGGCGCGGCGCCGGGGCGGTCCGGCCGGGATCGGGATCGGCGCCGGGGGCCGGGCGGGCGGCGAACTCGGCGATCAGGCGGCGGGTGACGGCCGGCGCGATGAGGGCGTCACCGGCGGCGACCACCCGGATCGCGGCGAGGATGTCGTCCAGGGCCATGTCCTTGACGAGGAAGCCGGACGCGCCCGCGCGCAGGGCGGCGTAGACGTTCTCGTCCTCGTCGAAGGTGGTGAGCACCACGACGCGGGTGACCGATTGCGGGTCCTGGCCCGGCGCCGTGAGCAGGCGGGTGGCCTCGATGCCGTCCATGACGGGCATCCGGATGTCCATCACCACCACGTCGGGGCGCAGTTCGCCGGCCAGCCGGACGGCCTCGGCGCCGGTCCCGGCCTCGCCGACCACCGTCAGGTCGGGGGCTTCGGTGATGACCATCTCCAGTGCCGCCCGGACGAGCGGCTGGTCGTCGGCCAGCAGGACGCGGACGGTCATCGGGTCACCCCGGCGGCCCCGGCGGCGACCCCGACAGAGGCCGCGGTGGCGGCCCCAGCAGAGGCCCCGGCGGCGGTCAGTGGCAGGTGGGCGGCGACGCGGAAGCCGCCGTCGGGCCGGGGGCCGGCGGCGAACTCGCCGTCCAGCAGGGCGACCCGCTCGCGCAGGCCCAGCAGGCCGTGGCCGGTGCCGCTGCCGCCGCTGTCGGCGGTGCCCCGGCCGCGGTCGGTGACCTCGATGGACAGCCGGTCGGCGCGCCGGTGGTCGACCGTCACCCGGCAGTCGGAGGTGGCGGCGTGGCGGACCACGTTGGCCACCGACTCCTGGATGATCCGGAAGGCCGCCAGGTCCACCTCCGGTGGCAGCGGGGGCTGCTCGCCGTGCCGCCGGACGTCGACCCGGACGCCGGCGGCGGTGGTCGCGGCGGCCAGCCGGTCGAGGTCGGCCAGGCCGGGCGGGCGGTGGGCTGGCAGGTCGGGGGTCGATGGGCTTTGGTCGGCCTGGCGGAGCGCGCCGAGCATCCGGCGCAGGCCGGCCAGGGTCTCGCGGCCGGCCGCCTCGATCTCGCCCAGCGCCTCCCGGGCCCGGTCCGGCCGGGTGTCGATGACCCGGCGGGCCGCGCCGGCCTGGAGGGCGACGATGCCGATGCTGTGCGCCACCGTGTCGTGCATCTCGCGGGCGATCCGCAGCCGTTCGGCGGTGACCGCCTGTTCGGCCGCCCGGGCGCTCAACGCCTCGGCGTGCTCGCGGGACTGGCGCGCCGAGCGGCCGACCAGCCAGGCGATGACGGTGACCAGGATGCCCGCGTCCGAGGCGCCGAGCCGGGTGCCGGTGAGCAGCAGGCCGCCGCCGAGGGCGGGGGCGAGCACCAGGTGGAGGGTCAGCACGCCGAGCACCATGCCCAGGGCGACGCGCGCGGTTCGGCGCGGTTCGGCCGCGGTGACCAGGCAGAGCGCGGTGGCGACGGCGAGCAGCGCGGTCGGCGGGAGCGCGACCTCCCAGCGCAGGGCCGTGGTCCGGGCGACGGTGGCGGCGAGCAGCAGACCGGTGGCGAGCAGCGGCCGGCGGCGCAGCAGGGCGGCGGCGAGGAGGGCGACGGGGGTGGTCGCGGCGGTGGTGGCCCAGTCCGGCGCGGGCATGGTGAGGTCGTGGGGTCCGTGCGGGCCGGGGTCCGGCCGGGTGTCGGGCAGGACGGCGGGGTACGCCACCGAGGCGCACCAGGCGAGCGCCGTCCACGCGCCGGGCGGCACCCGCCTCAGCCGGGGCGGCAGGGGCAGCGGAAGGGGCGGAGGCGGTGTCGCGGGCATGCGGTGATCGTAACGAGGGCCCGTTCGCCGCGGCATCGGACCACGGTCGTACAGCCAGGGGTGACACCGGGCCGTGAGCGGGTGTCAGCCCTGGTCGGATGCCCTGCCGGGGGCGCGGCGGGCACTGTTGAGCACATGATCGAAGTCCACCAGTTGACCAAACGCTACGGCCGGACCACGGCGGTCCGCGACCTCTCCTTCACCGTCCGGCCAGGCCATGTCACCGGCTTCCTCGGCCCGAACGGGGCGGGCAAGAGCACCACCCTGCGGCTGATCCTGGGGCTGAACGAGCCCACGGCCGGCACCGCCACCGTCGGCGGCCGCCGGTTCCGGGACCGGCCGCGCGGTCTGCGGCACGTCGGCGCACTGCTCGACGCGGGCGACGTCCACGGCGGGCGCAGCGGCCGGGCCCACCTGCGGGCGCTGGCCCGTTCCAACGCCCTCCCGCCGGGCCGGGTGGAGGAGGTGCTGGCGGAGGTCGGGCTGGCGAAGGCGGCCGGGCGGCGGATCGGCGGGTACTCGCTCGGGATGAAGCAGCGGCTCGGCATCGCGGGCGCCCTGCTCGGCGACCCGCCGGTGCTGGTCTTCGACGAGCCGCTCAACGGGCTGGACCCGGAGGGCGTGCACTGGGTGCGGAACCTGTTCCGGCGGCTGGCAGCCGAGGGACGGACGGTGTTCGTCTCCAGCCATCTGATGAGCGAGATGGCGCACACGGCGGACCGGCTGGTGGTGATCGGCCGGGGCGAACTGATCGCGGCCGAGAGCGTGGCGGAGTTCGCCGCCCGGGGAACCCGGTCGGGCGTGACCGTCCGTGCGAGCGAACCGGACCGCCTGGCAGGGGTGTTGGCGGCCGCGGGCGGCACGGTGAGCCCGGACGGTGACGGAGCGCTGAGCGTCACCGGACTGGACGCGGCCGCCGTTGGCGCGCTCGCCCTCGAACACGGCGTTCTGCTGCAGGAGTTGACCGCCGGGAGCGCCTCGCTGGAGCAGGCCTTCATGGAACTCACCGCCGACCGCGTCGACCACCTCGCAGGAGACCCGCGATGACCACGACGACGATGACCACGACGACGATGACCACGACCACCCCGTCCGACATCGATCCCCGGCCGCGCTTCGGCGACCTGCTCGCCGCCGAGTGGATCCGGTTCCGGTCGCTGCGCTCGCTGCCGTGGGTGCTCGGGGTGAGCGCCCTGATCCTGATCGGCGTCAACCTCAACGCCGCGCTGTACACCTACCGCCACACCGAGCCGGGCGGTCCGCCCCCGGGCTCCGACTACGTCAGCGTGGCGCTGAGCACCGCGTTCACCACGATGTCCGCGAGCATCCTGATGCTCGTCGCGGGCGGGGTCGGCGCGGCCGTGATCGTCGGCGAGTACGCGACGGGCATGATCCGCACCACCCTGACGGCCGTCCCCGACCGCCGCGCGCTGCTGCTCGCGAAGGCGACTGTGCTGACGGGCGTCATGCTCGGGTACGGAGCTCTCGCCTCGGGAGTGTCGTTCGGCGTCGGCCAGGCGCTGCTGGGGCGGCGGCACGTGGGTGTGTCGATCACCGAGCCGGGTGTGGCGCGGGCGGTCGCGGCGGCCGCCCTGCTGGCGCCGGTCTGCGCGCTCGTCGGTTTCGGCCTGGGGGTGCTGATCCGGCACAGCGCGGGGACCGTGGTCACCATGGTGCTGGTGCTGTTCCTGCTGCCGTCCTCCTTCAACGAGAACCACCGCTGGTCGGCCGCGATCACGCACGCGATGCCGTACACCGCCTGGCGGCGGCTGTCGAAGGTCGACCTGACGCACACGCTGGTCCCGCCGTACCCGGCGACGGTGGCCGGGTCGTGGCTCGCCTTCGCGGGCTGCGCGGCGGTGTCGGTGCTGGTCGCGACGGTGGTCATGCACCGCCGGGACCTCTGAGCGTGCCGCCGCGACCGCTGAGCGCGCCGGTGTGGGCCGGCGGTGACGGCCGCCGGCCCGCCGGACGGTCCGCGTCGGCGTCGGCGTCGGCGTCGAGCCGAGCTCAGACGGTCACGCCGACCTTCCCGAGCGTCCCGGCACCGAACTCTGCGAGGGCCTGCGGGACTTCGGCCAGCGGGTACCGCCGCCCGAGCGGCACCCGGAGCCGGCCCGCGACGACGGCCTCGGCGAGCGCGGCCAGGGTGGCCGGGGACGGGTCGGCCAGTACGGCGGTGGCCTCGATGTCCGACGCCTCCGCCGGGACGTGGTGCAGCGTGGAGGCGAACCGTCCGCCGGCGGCGACCAGCCCGGCGACGGCCGCGCCGTCACCCGCGAGGTGCAGGGCGGCGTGGACGCCGGCGGGCGCGAGGGCCCGGACCTGGGCGGCCAGGTCGCCGTCCGGGTCGACGGTGTGGGTGGCGCCGTGTGCGGTCACGAACGCGGCCTCGGCGCCCGGGCGGGCGGTGGCGATGACGGCGGCACCGCGCGCGGCGGCCAGTTGGGTAGCGTACCCGCCGACGCCGCCGGTCGCGCCGACGACCAGCACGGTCTCGCCCTCGGTGGGCGCGACCGCGTCGACCGCGTCGTGGGCCGCCGTCCCGGCGAGGCCGAGCGCGGCGGCGAGTTGGGGGTCGAGCCCGGCGGGGATCGGCGCGATGCCCTGGTCGGCGGGAACGGCCACGTACTCGGCGAAGCCGCCCTGCCCGAGGGTCGGGCGCAGCACGACGCCGAAGACGGCCTGGCCGACGGTGAAGTGGTCGACGCCCGCGCCGAGTTCGGCGACGACGCCGGCGAAGTCCCTGCCGAGCACGACCGGGAACTCGTACGCGAACACGCCCTTCAGGTGGCCGCCCAGGACACCGAGGTCGAAGCCGTTGAGCGAGGAGGCGTGCACCTCGACCAGCACCTCGCCGGGGCCGGGCTCGGGGACGGGCAGGTCGGTGAGGGCGGCGGGCTGATCGAAGGCGGGGAAGGAGATGGCGCGCATGTCAACTGTCCTTCTGTGTCGAGGAGTCGAGGGTCTCAGGAGGTCCGGGTGGTGGCCTGCCGCCAGGAGGCGGTCAGGGCGGTGGTGACGACGGCGAGTTCGGCCTCGTCGCGCGGGGCGTGGAGCATCACGATGGTGTCCGGCCACTCCGGGCGCCGGCTGATCGGGTGCGGCTCCGCCCAGCCCGCCTCGACGAGCGGCGGGGCGGGGTCAGGAGGTTCAGGGGGGCGGTGGGAACCGGGTCTACGGGCATGGGGTGTCCAAGCGGGGGAGAGGGGAGGGGAACAGCACGGTGGAAGCCGCATCATCTGTGCGCTGGTTACTTCTTGTGCGCGGAACCGAGTCTGATCGACAATGCGCGGGTGACGGAAGAAGGCACTTCGGCCCGCGTACCGAACACGGATGTGCGTGACCCGTTGGAGGTCGAGGTGTCGACCTGCGAGCTGCGGGACGTCCTGGACCGGGTGGGTGACAAGTGGAGCGTGCTGGTCATGGACCTGCTCGGCGCCGGCCCGCGGCGCTACTCCGAACTCCAGCGCGCCATCGACGGCATCTCCCAGCGGATGCTCACCCTGACGCTGCGCAGCCTGGAGCGCGACGGGCTGGTGACCAGGACCGTCACCCCGACCTCCCCGCCCCGCGTCGACTACACCCTGACCCCGGCCGGGCGGACGCTCGCCGTCGAGGTGGGTTCGCTGATCCGCTGGGCGCAGCAGCACCGCAGCTACGTCGCGGCCTCCCGCCGGGAGTACGACGGGCGGCGGGAGCGGTAGGGCGAGAGAGCGGTAGGGCGCCGCCGTTGTCAGTGCCGCGTGCCACGCTGTGACCGCACAGCACGACCAAGCACCAAGCACCACGTACGAAGCACCAAGCACCACGTACGAAGCACGAAGGCGGAGCGGGATGAGCACGATCGACGACGGGGCGGACGCCGCCGAGCTGCCCTGGGAGCGGTTCTGGCAGCTGATCGACCTGCTCGGCGGCGAGGCCGCCGGCACCAGCTGCGCCGGCTTCGCGTCCGGCTGCGAGCGGCTCGGCGCGGCGCTCGCCGCCGGATCGGTCACGGAGATCGTCGGCTTCGGCGAGCGGCTGGCCGAGGCCCTGTACCGGCTCGACCGTGAGGAGTACGGCACCCAGCGGTGCCCGGACCCGGACGAGCCGGACGGCGAGCCCCTGCCGCTCACCGACGACGGGTTCCTCTACGCGCGCGCCGCCGCGGTCGCTGCCGGGCGGGCCGGCTACGAGAGCGTGCTGGCCGACCCGGACCGCTTCGCGCCGTACGCCGCCCAGTGGGGCGAGGAGCTGCTGTACGTTCACGAAGAGGCCTACGAGGAGGTGACGGGGGAGGAGTGGGACATCGACACCCGGTACGACTTCGAGTCCTGCGCCAACCGGGAAGGGTGGCCCAGCCTCGCGCACTGAACCCGAGCGCAGCTCCGCCCGGCGGTCCGACCGGCGCTCCACGCCCGACGGAAACCCGCTGGTGACGGCGGGTGCGGCCACCGTAGACTCCGGTGCTCGTGACCCACATCAGCACCTCACCCGCCGTCCACGGGACGCCCGCGACCGCGCCGCACTCCGACGCCGACCTGATCGCCGCCGCCGTGGCCGCCGCCGGGCAGGGCATGATCGATCGTGAGACGGTGGCCGAGGTGGTGGCGCTCTGCGCGGTCGCCGGGGAGCACCTGCTGGTCGTCGGCCCGCCCGGCACCGCCAAGTCCGAGGCCGTGCGCCGGGTCGCCGGACAGCTCGGCGGCCGCTACTTCGAGTACCTGCTCGGCCGGTTCACCGAACCCAACGAGCTGTTCGGCCCGGTCGACCTGCGCAGCCTGCGCGAGGGCCGGGTCGAGTTCGAGACCGCCGGCATGCTGCCCGAGGCCGACATCGCCTTCCTCGACGAGGTCTTCCTCGGTTCCACGGCCGTCCTCAACACCCTGCTCGGCCTGCTCAACGAGCGCGTCTTCCGGCGCGGCGGCACCGTCCTCGCCAGCCCGCTGCGGGTCTGCGTCGGCGCCGCCAACCACCTGCCCGAGGATCCGGCGCTCGCCGCCTTCGCCGACCGCTTCCTGGCCCGGGTCTTCGTCGAACCGGTCGCCGACGCCCGGCTGGAGGAGCTGCTGGAGGCCGGCCGCCGACCGGCCGTCGCCCCCGCCGTCCGCTCCACCGACCTGCTCGGCGCCCTCGACCGGCTCGCGGCCGCCGCCCGCGCCTGCGAGCTCGACCAGGTCACCCCGCTGC
>NZ_JBFBDO010000083.1:0-37656 GCF_040683335.1 Kitasatospora sp. NPDC093806 | reverse complement strand
GCGGCTCTTCATCAGCGACCGGCGGGCGCACCGCTGGACGTGCGAGCTCTTGAACGACACCCCACCGGAACCGGCACCGGTACCCGAGGACGCCGCCCCGCCGGAGCCGCCCGTCCCGGCGCCGCCGGAGGCCGCGCCACCGGAGGAGGACCCGCCGGAGGCGGAGCCGCCGGACACCGGCTTGCCGCCGCCGTCCACCTTGCAGTCCAGCGGCTGGCCCTTGGCGTCGCAGGGGCTGGGCTGCGGGGCGTTGGTGAGGACGGTCAGCTCACCGGCGGCGTTGAAGGTCGGGTTGGGGCAGTTGGCCAGGGTGTTGGGGTCGACGGTGCTGGCGTTGCCCGGGATGTGGGCGGTCTGCAGCATCCCGCCGCGGACCAGGTTGCGGGGGATCGGCGAGTAACCGAGGTCGTCGGCCTTGCCCTGGCCGGCGCAGAGCACGTACGAGATGAACCGGCTGAGCGCGCTGCCCTTCTCGTCGTTGAAGCGCGGCGGCGGCGGGAGCGCGGCGTCCTTGCGCGGCACGATCAGGTAGCTGTAGCTGGAGATCGGGTAGGACCGCGGGTCGGCGTTGGTGTAGACGCCGTTGAGGTTCTGCTGGAGGAAGTTCGGGTCCTGCGGCGAGGTGTTGTCGTCGACGCCCCGGATCTTGGCGGCGGTGAGCGCGACGGCGACGTTGGAGGCGGTCGGCAGTGAGTAGTAGCCGGCCGGGTTGAGCACCTTGACGACCGGCCAGTCGCTGCTCTTGGCGAAGGCGTACTCGTCGTAGCCGATCGTGCCGCGGCCGGCGGCGCCCTTGATGAAGTTGGCGACGACGTCGGAGCCGTTCAGGGCGTTCATCCGGCCCGAGGCCGGGAAGAACTCGGTGTAGTCGCCGCACGGAACGCCGTTGACGCTGCGGCAGTACGCCTCCCACTCGTTCTGGTGGGTGTGCTGCATCCAGCGGGTGAACTGGGCCGTGGCGCCCGAGCCGTCGGAGCGGATGATCGGGGTGATCGGGACCGACGGCAGGGCCCTGCCGTAGTCGGCGGTGATCTTCGGATCGGCCCAGTCGGTGATCTTGCCGGTGAAGATGCCCACGATCGTGTCCGGGGACAGCCGCAGGTCACGGACCTGCTTGCCGCCGATGGACAGGTTGTACATGAAGGCGGTGCCACCGGCGGTGATCGGCACGTAGGAGTACCCGTAGACCGGGTTCTCGACGTTGCCCGAACCGTTCTGGTGACCGTTCTCGCCGAGACCGTCGTCGCGCTGCGAGCGGAACGGCACGTCGGAGGCGGTGAAGTCGTTCTGGCCGATGGCCCACTGGTTGCGGCCGGCGGCCGAACCGATCGCATTGAAGTTGATCTTGATGCCCTGCGGGTTGACGTCGTTGCGCCACTGGTCGATGGCCGGGCCCGCCCAGCTCGACCCGTCTGCGTTCAACGAGGTGGCCGCGAACGCCGGGACGCTCTGACCCAGCAGCAGCGAGGCCGCGGCGAGGGCCAGGGACAACAGCACGGCGGCGGTACGGGCCACGGGTCGGCTTGCGGCCTCCCACGACATGGGGACTCCTCTGGTACGGAGGGTGGTTGGTTCGGAGATCGGCGGCATCACTGCGCACCTGCCAGGGCCTGGGTCCGGGCGGCCACCGCGGCCGCCTCGGCCTCCCGGGCCGAGCGGTCGATCCGACGCCGCTGCCGACGGGTCAGCTGACCGGGACGCCGCCCGCCGAGCACCCGGGCGGTGACGAAGAGGATCAGCACCACGACCATCAGGGTCAGCGCGGCCGCGAAGGCGCGCGCGACCATGCCGGGGTACGGCATCTTGACGTAGTTCCAGATGTAGAGCGGCAGCGAGACCTGCCGGTCGGCGAACGGGTTTCCGTTGAGCTGCGTGGTGAACCCGGAGGTGAGCAGCACCGGCGAGGTCTCGCCGACACCGCGCGCCATGCCCAGCACCACCGCGGTCACCAGACCGGGCCGGGCGGTCGGCAGGACGACGTTCCAGACCGTGCGCCACTGGCTGCCGCCCAGCGCGTACGACGCCTCCCGGAGCGTGCCGGGCACCAGTCGGATGACCACCTCGGCGGCCCGGGTGACGATCGGCATCATCATCACGGTCAGTGCCAGCGAGGCGGCGAACCCGCTCTTCTCGAAGCCGAAGGTGATGATGACGACGCCGAGCACGAAGAGGCCGGCCACGATGGACGGCAGCGCCGTCATCGCCTCCACCAGGGTCCGCACCGGACGGGCCAGCCGGCCCCCGACCTCGGACATGAAGATCGCTGCGGCGATGCCCAGCGGAACGGCGAACAGCGTGGCCAGGCCGAGCTGTTCGAGCGATCCGACCACCGCGTTGAGCGCGCCGCCCGAGGTGATCGGGGAGAGCGGGGCGGTGGTCTCCATCGACTCGGTGAAGAAGTTGGCGTGCCGGGCCGCCTCCATGCCGCGCATCGCGACGAAGCCGATCTGATCGGCGATCAGCGCGACCACCAGCAGGCCGGAGCTCCAGGCGAGCACGGACGCCAGGCGCTCGCGGACGAGGAGCCGCCCCCACTGGAGGCGGCCGAGCAGCGTGTAGCCGACGAGGAAGAGCAGGTACCAGCAGAGCAGGAAGCCGAACGCGCCGCTGAACGGCAGCACGCGTTCGTAGAGCAGCCAGTCGAGGGCCAGTGACCCGGTCAGCGCGCCGAACACGGTCAGCACGTCCTCCCGGGTGACCCCGCCGAGCTTCACCTTCCGCTCCGGGGGCTCCGGCGGCCCCGCGATCGGGGATCCGGTCTTCTCCGGCACCGGGGCCGGGGCCGACGCGGGGGTGCGGTCGGCCGGCAGGTCGAGCGTGGTCATCGGTTCGTCCCTCCAGGACGGGGCGGCAGCGGGCGGGGGCGGCGGCGGACGGTCATACTCAGTCCGCCGTGGCCGCGCCGGAGCGGGACCGGTTGATCACGAACCCGGCCGCCACGTTGACCAGCAGGGTGAGTCCGAAGAGCACCAGCCCGGCCGCCATCAGCGCGGAGAGCGACAGCGGGTCGGACTCGCCGAAGCGCAGGGCGATCAGCGCGGAGATCGAGTTGGCCCCGCTCTCCAGGACGTGGGTGATGGTCTTGAAGCTCGGCGAGATGATCAGCGCGACGGCGATGGTCTCGCCCATCGCGCGCCCGAAGCCGAGCATCACCGCGCCGATCACCCCGCCGCGCCCGAACGGCAGCACCACCGTGCGCACCATCCCCCACCTGGTCGAGCCGAGGGCGTAGGCACCCTCCCGCTCGCCCTGGGGGGCCTGGGAGAAGACCTCCCGGCTGAGCGAGGCGACGATCGGGATGATCATCAGCGAGACGACCACGCCCGCGATGAAGGTCGACGAGGTGTACGAGGTGCCGATGTCACCGATCCGGACCTTGAGGAAGGGGATCGCGTCGCCGAGGTGG
Source organism: Kitasatospora sp. NPDC093806 (assembly GCF_040683335.1). Taxonomy (NCBI): domain Bacteria; kingdom Bacillati; phylum Actinomycetota; class Actinomycetes; order Kitasatosporales; family Streptomycetaceae; genus Kitasatospora; species Kitasatospora sp. NPDC093806. The sequence continues at coordinate 34,250 of NZ_JBFBDO010000083.1, read as the reverse complement.
TTGCTCAGCCACCGGCTGAAGCCGATGATCCGGGGCTGGAGGAAGAACAGCCCCCAGAGGCCGTAGACGATGCTCGGGATCGCGGCCATCAGGTCCACCAGCGAGATCAGCGTGGCGCGCAGTCGCACCGGCGCGTACTCGGAGATGAAGACCGCCGCCGAGAGCGCCACCGGAACGGCGATGACCAGCGCGATCACGGCGATCAGCAGGCCGTTGGGCAGGACGGCGGCGATGCCGAAGTTGTGGGCCTGGGTCTGCCACTTCTCCTCGGTGAAGAAGGAGAACCCGACCTCGCGAAGCGCGTCCGCACCACGCAGGATCAGGAAGAACGCGATCAGGCCCATGATCGCGAAGACTGAGAGGCCGGCCGCCCGCAGCAGGCCGCGGAACACCCGGTCGCCGGGTGTGGACGGGGCGGTGATCGTGCGGGGTACGTCGGGGTCCGGCTGGCGTGGAGCCTCGGCGAACGGTGTCGCGGGCTCGGCGGCGGCTGTCATGGTCTGCTCTCCGGCGCGCTCGGTACGGACAGGTGCGGGGTGGCGGGGGACGGGGAAGGGACTCGGCGGGGCCGGGACGGCGGCCCCGCCGAGTCGGACGGGTCTTTCCTCAGGCGCGACGGCCGGGACGCAGCCGCGCCCAGAGACCGGACGCCCCGGCGGCGGCCCGCGCGCCGGCCGGCGTACCGGCCAGGAGGAGCGCCGCCGGGCCCCCCACCAGCAGGACCACACCGGCGATCAGGGCGATCGGCAGCAGCAGCCGGGCGGAGCCGGAGCGGTCGGGGGCCGGAGCGCCGGCCGCGACCGGAGCGGCCGCGATCGGCCTGCCGGCCGTGCTCGAGGTCGCCGCCGGGCTCGCCGCCGGAGCGGCGGTCGGCTTGGCGGCCGGCGCGGGGGTGCCCGCACCGGCGGCGGGCGCCGGCACGGCGCCGGTGGTGCCCGCGAGGGACCCGCTGCCGGTGCCGATGCCCGAGCCGCTGGAGCCGGAACCACCCGAGCCGCTCGAAGCGGAACCCGTGGAACCGGACCCGGTCGAACCCGAACCTGTGGAACCCGAACCGGTGGTGTCGGTCGAGCCGTCGACCGCCGAGGTCACCGACCCGGTGCCGCCGGTGCTGCCGGTGGTACCGCCGGTGCCCGTGGCGCCAGCAGTGCCGGTGGTACCGGTGCCGTCGACGGAGCCGGAGGTGCCGCCGCCGGTGGTACCGCTGACGGGCGTGCCACCCGTGCCGCCGGTCCCGCTCGTCCCGCCGTCCCCGCCCGTGGTGGGCGCGGGGGTGGGCGTGGACTCGGGGGTCGGGGTGGGCGTGGGCTCGGGAGCCGGCGGGTTCTGGTTGCCGGGGTACTTGCCGTCCTGCGCCGCGACGTGCTTCACCGCGTCCTGGGCCTGGTCCAGCTGAGCCGGGGTCAGTCCGAGGAAGCCTACCGCCAGGTGACCGGGCTCGACGCCGTAGCGCTGCCCCTCACCGCGGTCGGTGACCCGCCGGAGGAACTCGGAGGCGGCCTTGGCCCGCTCCTCCGACAACCCGCCGGTGGGCGCCATCGCGTACTGCACCACGGTCAGCGGGTACGCCTTGGCCGAACGGGCGAACTCGCTGCCGACCGATCCGTACGGGAGCCGCTGGGTGGCGGTCGCCGGGTCGGTCTGCATGGTGTCCACGGCGGCCTGGAGCGAGTCCAGGGTCGGGGCGACGAACTGCCCGGCCGGATTGCGCAGCGCGGCCTCGGGGAAGCTGTACGCCTTCGCCTGCCCGCTGTCCATGATGGCGAACATGCCGCGCCGACCCGGGTCGACGGCCGGGCAGGCGGCGTGCTTGCCGTCGGCGTCGACCACCGGGAGCTGGCAGGTGGACTTGTTCTGCAGGACGTTGCGGGCCACCGCGGCCAGCCCGCCGTTGAGCGGGTTGATCTCGAACTGCTTCCAGTGGCCCGGCCCGGAGTAGTCCTGCACCTGGATGGTGTCCACCGGGTAGCCCTGGAAGGCCGGCCGCAGGTAGAAGCTGTTCAGGTGCATGCCCCACGGGTCCGACGAGCCCTGGAGGAAGCGCGCGGCCTCCGGGTCGGCGGTGATCCAGGAGGTCAGCTGGTAGATCAGGTCGGTGGTGCCGGACAGCACGATCGGGGCCGAGTCGGCCGGCGATCCGCTGGCGGTGCACGTCGGCCAGCGCTCGCCGCTCGTCGCGTCGAGCTGGTTGACGGCCAGGAAGTCCGGATCCTCGAAGATGCAGGTCGGGTTGCCGGCGACCGAATCGATCGGCTGGCCCGGGGCCAGGGTGTAGGACTGCGTCAGCATCTTGGCCAGCAGTCGCGGTGTCAGGTTCAGCCGCTTGATCTGCTTGCTGTTCGCGGTGTCGTCGACCACGTACACCACGGAGACCGAACTGGTGGCCAGCGGCACGTAGACGTGCGGCCGGGTGGCGGGTTCGGTGTCCGGCAGCGCCGTCAGGGCGAGGTCCGGCCCGCGCTTGTTGCGGAACGCGGCACGCGCCTGCGGCTCGCCGGTGCTGGGGATGTAGGAGACGCCGAGCGGCGCCGCGCCCTGGCAGAAGCCGGCGCGCCACTGCTGGAGCGCCCGGTTGGCCATCGCCAGACCCGCCACGTCCAGGTCGATGGTGGTGCTGGCGCACTCACCGGCGGTGGGCGCGAAGCTCAGCGGGACGACCACGCGGTTCGCCCAGGCGCAGGCCTCGCCGGGGTTCCAGGTGTCGTCCGCCGCGGCGCCCATGTTGAAGGTCGCCTCGGAGGCCATCGCGAAGTAGCCGCTGATCGACGGATTGTCGAGCGAGTGGTCCTGGCAGTTGATCGAACCGTCCTCGGTGCTCCAACCGAGCGCGTCACCGCCGTAGTTCGCCTCGACCACGAGCGAGCAGTCGTGCGTCGCGTCGCACCCCAGCGTCTGGCTCTCCTGGGAGGTCCAGAGCTCGATGTCCGCCTCGCCCCGGCCGTCCGGGCCGGTCACCCGGACACCGCCGTTGAAGGGGAACTCGGGGGTGCGGGTGCCCGCCGCCGGCTGGGGCTGCAGGAAGCCCTTGGCCGCGTCGTTGCCGTAGTGGGTGCTGCCGTAGCAGTCGAAGACGGTCGGGTTCTTGCCCCGGCACTGGTACACCCGGACGGCGTAGAGCTCCTTGCGGGTGTTGCTGTCGAGCTTGACGTACTTCACCGGCTTGCCGGCCGGGTCCACGGTCGGCGTGAAGCCTTCCCAGGACACGTGGACGACCTGGTTGGTGAGGTTGGCGGTCTCGGAGACGGTCACCTTTCCGGTGGGGCCGTACTTCCCGGTGGCCGGAATCCACACCGGCGGACCGGTCACCGTCGTCGCCGACGCGGCGACGGCCTCGGTCACCGTTCCCGCGCCCAGCGGAAGGATCGCCGAGACCCCCGCGACGGCCCAGGCCAGCCCGACCGCCAGCAGCCCCTTGCCCCACCTCCCCAGGGCTCTCGAACCCGGTGGACGGACTCTCATGACGTGTACCTCCAGGGGACGCTGCGCGCGTAGACGCGGGAACCGGCCGGACCGTGGACGCGACTGGCCAGAAGCCGCCGATGGTCCGTCACCATTCGGCCAGCCGTATGTGGACGCCGTGGATCGCCCGGATGTACGAGGCCACAACACGCCTGCGAAGCAAGTCCGTTGGTCACCGGCTCCGGTTCCGCCCCGGAGCACGGAACAGCGGGGCCCGGACACCGGACCCCGCCGCCGCAACCAGCTGTGTCAGCTGCCGGCCTTGATGTTGAAGGAGAACGAACCCACCGACTGGCCCGCGGTGAAGAAGGTGGTGTTCAGCTTGGTGTCGAGGTACTTCGCACCCTCCTCGTCCACCTGGAGGTCGGTCGCCTCGAGGGAGCTGGCGGCGGCGTTGCCGGCCACCGAGGTGTCGCCGGCCGGGTCGAGCAGCGCGACCGGGGTGGTGCCGCCCTCCGGCACACCGGTGACCTGGAAGGTGCCGACCCGGAAGGCCAGGTTCTTGAAGACGGCGCTCTTGCCGGTGCGCAGGTTGATGAAGAGCAGCCCGCCACCGAGCTGGACGTTGCCCGAGTAGGCCGGGAGGTTGGCGGAGCCGCCGGTGACCGGGAAGGCGGCCGACAGGCCCGTCACGCTGTCGTAGGAGCCGGTCGCCGTCGGGAGCGCGAAGACCAGGACGCCCGCCGACAGGGAGTTCACGAGGAAGGTGTTGCTCTCGTGCACCACGGCACTGCCGGTCGGGGCGACGGCCGGAGCGGTGTCGGCGGAGGCCGAGGCGGCCAGGCCGGTGGTGGCGAGCACGACGGTGGTGGCGATGGCGGCGAGGCGGGCGCTGGTGCGGGACATACTGCTCTCCTAGGTGTGCAACGTGGAACGGTCCGGCCATGGGGCCGTGGGTTCTTGCCGTGCGGTGGTGCGGTGGTGCGGCTCATGCGGTCCTACGGGCGGTGCCGGTGGTGCGAGTGGTGCGGCTGGGCGGCTGGTGCGGTCCGGCGTGGCCGGCGGCCAGGAGCGCGAGCGCCCCTGGCCGCCGGGTGGTACGGGGTGACTGATCAGGCGTGGGTGGTGCTGCCGCAGGCGCCGACCGGCAGGGTGCGGAAGCCGTAGCTGCGGATGTCGTTGGCGGCGGTGGTGTTCTTGCAGATCCAGCCGGTGGTGCCGAAGATCGCGCGCAGCGCGGCGGCGTGCGCGTCACCGGCGTTCCAGTCGGCGGAGCGGACCACGTTGTAGACCACGCGGCCGAAGGCGCTGTCGGAGAAGGTGACGTCCAGGTTGTTGGTGCCGTCGACCGGGGACAGACCGTCGATCGAGCGGATGCTCAGCGCACCGGCCGCGTCGCTGCCGCTGCTGTGGCCCTTGAAGACCTGGCCGATGTAGTGGGCGGCCGAGTAGGGAACGAGCGCGTCGGCGTCGTTCAGGATCGTGTCGGTGCCCTGGTTCTCCTGGACGGTGGTGGCCTGGACGCAGCTGCCCGGGGTGGACAGGCCCAGCGCGGACAGGAAGAAGGAACGGGTGCCGGAGCTGGTCTGCGGCAGGAACGCCTTGATGGCGGCGTTCGGGCCGGTGTAGCCCGGGATGTCGGTGATCTGGTTCCAGTTGGTGATGGTGCAGTTGTAGATGCCGGTCAGATCGGCCGTGGTCAGGTTGGTCGGCGCGTGGCTGCCCGTGGTGGTGGAGGCCCAGGACACCGCGTCCTTGGCGTAGGCGACGAACAGGTCGGACGCCGGGTCACCGGTCTTCGGGCCACGCGAGGAGCGGGCGAAGTCCACCGTGGTGCTGGTGTTGGCGTTCAGCGCGTTGATGCCGGCGCCGGAGCCGTTCGGACGGGCGATGGAGGTCGCACCGGTCTTGGTGGTCAGCGGCGAGGTGCCGGTGGAGTCCCAGCTGTAGAGGCGCGGCGAGGTGGTGTCGCCCTTGCCCGTCAGGAAGGCGTTGTAGTCGGTGGAGAACTGGTTCAGGACGGCCTGGGTGGTGTCCGAGCCGACGCCCACGATGTCCTGGGCGGCCGGGGTGACGGTCGGGTCGGCGGCGGCCGTGCCGGCGGCGATGGTGGCGACCGAGGTGGCGATGGCGGCGGCGGCGAGCAGCTTGGCAGCGGTCTTGCGCATGTTCCTGTTCCTCCGGTGGGAGAGAGGTGCATCGCTGACCCGGGTACTGGTTGTCAGTCCCGGGACCGAGGGCCGCGTCCGCGGCGGCCGCTCCGGCAGTGCCGATCCTGTCGTTCGGCGCGGTTCCGTCGGAAGGGTGGTCGATGTCGGCGGGCGAATGTCGATTTCTCGGTTCAGTGAGGTTTAGGGACAGGTCAGCACGGCCGTGGAGGGGTGGAAAGCCGCAGGTGGGAGGCCGGTGACGTTCTTCTCCAGGTGTCGGCTCGGGGGGTTGCCGGATACCTGCGCTTCACCGGAAGAGGGGGATGGGAGTGCCGTCGGGCGGAGCGACGGGAAGGCGGGAAAGCGGGAAAGCGGGAAGACGGGGAAGCGGGAAGGCGGGGCGGGCTCAGAACGGCCAGGCGTCGTCGCGCCCGGGGCGGCGCAGGTCCTGGCCCAGGCGCTGGAGGCCGGCCAGGAAGCCGGTCACGCCGGCCTGGCACTGGTCGCGCCGGAGGTACCCGCGGGCGCTGCGGGCGACGGGGCCGGGCGCGTCGCCCGCGGCGCCCCGGCGGGTGGTGCGGACCGGCAGGTACGCCGTCCACACCCACAGCCGCGCCTCGGACTGGCCGACGGTACAGCGCAGCGCCGCCCGCTCGATGATCAACTCGCGGACGGCCTCGGCCAGTTCGGCCTCGCCGCGGTAGGTGCGCACGCCGACGCCGAGTTGCCGCCCGTTGGCGGCGCGCAGCGCCCAGCCGAGCGAGCGGTCGCCCGCCGGGACCGTGAGCAGGCGCGGCCCGCGCGGCTCAGCGGGCATCGGAGGTTCTCAACGACGGACCGCTTTCCGGGAGTTCGAGGGCGGGTTGCTTGGCGAGCAGCACCACGAAGCGCCGGAAGGCGTTCTGACAGGTGGCGTACCGCTCGTACGCGCGGCTGGAGCGCACCTCGGGAAGGGTGCGGGAGCCGGGGATGACCCAGATCCACCCGATGCCGTCCCGGACGTGCGTGATCCGGGCGGTGAGCGCCTCGGCGCCGACCCGTAAGCCGTCGAAGCTGCGCTCCGCCTCCCAGGCGGTCTCGTACGCGGCCGGGGTGACGGCGACCACCCGGCCGTTCGGTGCTTTCAGTTGCCAGCGGTAGCGCCCGTCCGGTGCCCGTTCGGCCCGGAACCCCCCTCGACCTGCCCCTGCTGCGGTGTGACCGCGGCCCGACGCGTCCACTGCTCCCCCACAGTCCGGTACCTCTCCGAGACGGGAGTAAAGCTATGTGTGCACACGAGAGCGCCGGAAGCCCACAAAATGCACAACTTGCTCCGTTGGCCGCGAAGTTCTCTCTCGTTAAACTTTCACCGAGTGCACACCACTCGCGCGCCAACCAACCCCGGAGCGGCTTCCGACCGCCCACAAACCGTTCGAAAATGACCGAGCCGAGGCCCACCACCAGCACTGGTGTTCAAGGACGGGTATGCCGCGGGTGTCAGAGCCGCGCCGTCCACCGCACCCGGGTCCCCTTCCCGTACGGACCGGGCTCGTGCCAGGCGTCGCCGCCGAGTGCCTCCGCCCGCCGCGTCAGGTTCCGCAGGCCGCTGCGCCGGCCGCCTTCGGGGATGCCGACGCCGTCGTCGGTGACGGTCAGCAGGACGCCGGGCCGGCCGCCCCGGTCCAGCGACTCCGGGTCGCCGCCGACGGGGTGGCCGCCGTCGTCCAGGTGGACGGTCGCGTCGACCTCGACGCCGACCCGGGAGGCCCGGGCGTGCCGGGCGGTGTTGGAGAGCATCTCCCGCAGTGCGGCCAGCAGCTGACGGCCGGTCTTCTCGCCGACCAGGCTCTCCACCGGACCGACGAAGGACACCGAGGGCTTGAAGCCGAGCGCCGCCGCGGTCTGGCTGCACTCGCGCAGCACCCGGGTCCGCAGGGTGTCGGGGGCGTCGCCGTGGTTGTCGTGCTGGAGGGCGTAGATGGTGGTGCGGACCTCCTGGATGGTGGCGTCCAGCTCGTCGACGGCCTGGCCGATCCGGTCCTTGACCTCCGGCACCACGGCCCGCCGGGCGGCGCCCTCCAGCATCATCCCGGTGGCGAACAGCCGCTGGATCACCAGGTCGTGGAGGTCGCGGGCGATCCGGTCGCGGTCCTGGAAGACGGCGAGCCGCTGCTGGTCGCGCTGGCCCTCGGCGAGCCGCAGGGCGAGCGCGGCCTGCGAGGCGAAGGTCTCGGCGAGCTGCTTCTCGGCCTCGCTGAACGGCACCGCGCCGCGCGGCCGCCAGACGCAGAGGCCGCCGAGCACCCGGCCGGCGGCGACCATCGGCACCGACAGCGAGGGGCCGAAGCTGCGGGCCAGCCGGATCACCACGGTCGGATCGGTCGACATGTCGTCGAGGTGGACGCTCTCCCCCTGGAAGAGCTTGGCCGCGACACTGTGAGCCGGCATCAGCTCGCCCCGCAGGAACTCGGCCGCCTCCCCGGAGGCGTGGGCGATCCGCATCTGCCCGTCCACCGTCGGCAGCAGGATCATCCCGAGCGCCGCGTCCGCCAGCTCCCGGACCTGCTCGGCGGCGACGGTCAGCGCGACCTCGGCTTCGTCGGTGGAGAGCAGCGCCGTCGTGACGGCGGCCGCGCCCGCGATCCACCGCTCCCGGCGCCGGCCCTCCTCGTAGAGCCGGGAGTTCTCGATCGCGACCCCGGCCGCCGCGGCCAGCGCGTGCACCACCTGCTCGTCCTCGGGGGTGAAGGCGCCGCCGCCGCGCTTCTCGGTGAGGTAGAGGTTGCCGAACACCTCCTCGCGGATCCGGATCGGCTCGCCGAGGAAGGTCTTCATCGCCGGGTGGTGCGGCGGGAAGCCGGAGGAGCGCGGATCGGCGGTGAGGTCGTTGAGGCGCAGTGGCTCGGGCCGGTCGATCAGCGCCCCGAGGATGCCCCGTCCGGCCGGCAGCTCGCCGATCTCGCGGACGGTCTCCTCGTCGACGCCGACGTGGATGAAGTCCGTCAGTCCGCGTCCGCCCGGCGCGATCACCCCGAGCGCCGCGTACCGGGCGTCCACCAGCTCGGCTGCCCCGGTCGCGATCCGGTGCAGCGTGGCGTGCAGATCCAGCCCGGCCCCGACCGAGACGACCGCTTCCAGCAGCCGCTGCATCCGGTCCGTGACGGCGGCGGCGGACTGCAGCCGCTCCGCCACCTCGGTGACCAGCGTGTCCAGCCCGAGCGAGGAGATCTCGGGGACGCGATGGGGAGCCTGGTCGGGCTCCGGGTCCGAAGCGGCGAAGTCGGGCAGGTCTGGCGTGGGGTCCATGGTGATGAGCGTAGTTTGTACGGTTTTCGACAGAAGTAGCGACGCGGCCCGTGCTACCCCACCGTTTCCAGCCGGCCGTCCGTCTCCCGTTCGCGGGTGTGCATCTCGTGGAGGCGGCTGCCCGGGCGGGTGAGGAGGTCGGACCAGCGGCCGCGTTCGACGACGTGGCCGGCGTCGAGGACGAGGACCTCGTCGACCGTGGTGTCGTCGAGGCCGGCCAGGCGGTGGGTGATCAGGACGGTGGTGCGGCCGGTGGTGGCGGTGAGCAGGTCGGCGGTGAGGGCGTCGGCGGTGGGCAGGTCGAGGTGTTCGGCGGGCTCGTCGAGGATCAGCACCGGGAAGTCGGCGAGCAGCGCGCGGGCGAGCGCGAGGCGCTGGCGCTGGCCGCCGGAGAGGCGGGCGCCGTGCTCGCCGACCATGGCGTCCAGGCCGTCCGGGAGGGTGTCGGTGAAGTCCAGCAGGCGGGCGGCGGCGAGGGCGGCGCGCAGTTCGTCCTCGGTCGCGCCGGGGCGGGCGAGCCGCAGGTTCTCGCGGAGCGAGCTGTCGAAGACGTGGGCGTCCTGGGCGCAGAGGCCGATCACCCGGCGGACGTCGTCCCCGGCGAGCGCGCGGCTGTCCACAGCCTGTGGACGACCGGCGGCGAGGACGACGCTGCCCGCGCTCTGGTCCAGGAAGCGGAGCAGCGTCTGGGCCAGGGTGGTCTTGCCGGAGCCGGACGGGCCGACCACGGCGATCCGCCGGCCGGGGGTGAGGTCGAGGTCGACGCCGGTCAGCGCGTCCGCGGTCTGCCCCGGGTGGCGGGCGGTCAGGCCGCGGACCGCGATCGGCAGCGGCCGCTCGGGCAGGGCCGCCGGCGCGGCCGGTTCGGTGACGGCGGCGGGCGCGTCCAGCACCTCGGCGAGCCGGGCCGAGGCGGCCTGGCTGCGGCGGCGGGCCTGGACGGCCAGCGGCATCCCGGTGACCGCCTCGAACGCGGCCAGCGGGGTGAGCACGACCACCGCGAGGCAGACCGGGGCGAGCGCGCCCTGCTCCACCCCGCGCAGGCCGACGGCCGCGGCGGCGGCCACGGTGACGCCGGTGAGCAGGGTGATCAGGCCGGTGCCGAGGGCGGCGGTGGCGGCCGAACGGGCGGCCAGGCCGGTCAGGGCGGCGTCGGCGGCGCGGACGGCGGCGAGCCGGCCGGGCAGGGCGCCGGCCACGGTGAGTTCGGCGGTGCCGGTGAACGCGTCGACGACGGTGGTGGCGAGCCGGCCCCGGGCGGGCGCCTGGCGCCGTTCGGCGCCGGCCGACCAGCGGGCGGTCAGGGCGGGCACCACCAGGCCGGCCAGCAGCAGGCCGAGCCCGAGGACCAGTCCGGCGGCGGGCAGGAAGGCACCCATCGCGACGGCGGCGGCCAGTGACACCACCGCGGCGACGGCGGCCGGGAGCCGCCAGCGCAGGTGGTGGTCCTGGACGGCGTCGACGTCGGCGACCAGCCGGGAGAGCAGGTCGCCGCGCCGGAAGGCGGGCAGCCCGGCCGGGGCGAGCACGGTGAGCCGCCGGTAGACGGCGGCGCGCAGGGTGCCGAGGGTGCGCAGCACGGCGTCGTGCGAGACCAGGCGTTCGGCGTAGCGGAAGACGCTGCGGCCGATGCCGAAGGCGCGGACGGAGGTGACGGCCATCATCAGGTAGAGGACGGGCGGCATCTCGGAGGCGTAGGAGATGAGGTAGCCGGAGGTGGCCATCAGGGCGACGGCGCTGCCGAGGGCGAGCGCGCCGAGCAGGACGGAGAGCGCCAGCCGGGGCTTGACCACCTCCGGCCCGGGCAGCGGGGAGTCCTCCGGCGAAGGCGGGGGCGTCGGCCGCCCGCGGTGGGCGAGGACGGGGACCTCGGCCCCCGACGGGGTGGCGGCCACGGGCCCGCTCAGCCGGACGACCCGGTCGGCGGCGGCGAGCAGCGCCGGGCGGTGGGCGACCAGCAGCACGGTGCGCGCCGGGTCCGCGGCCAGTTCCCGGACGGCGGCCACGACGGCGGCCTCGGAGGCGCCGTCCAGGTGGGCGGTGGGCTCGTCGAGCAGGACGAGCGGCCGGTCGTCGGCGAGCAGGACCCGGGCGAGGGCGAGCCGCTGGCGCTGTCCGGCGGAGAGTCCGGCGCCGTCCTCGCCGAGGGCGGCGTCCAGCGCGGTCACGAAGTCGAGGGCGTGCGCGGACCGCAGCGCCGTCCACAGCTGCTCGTCGGTCGCCTCGGGGCGGTAGAGCCGCAGGTTCTCGGCGACGGTGCCGGCGAACAGGTGCGGGTGCTGCGGCACCCAGGCGATCTGCCGCCGCCAGCTCTCCGGCTCCAGCTCGGGGAGGTCCCCGGCGGTCCCGTCGGCGGCGGTGATCCGGACGGTGCCGGCGTCCGGGGCGGTGAGCCCGAGCAGCACGGCGAGCAGCGTCGACTTGCCCGCGCCGGACGGGCCGGTGAGCGCCACCGTCTCGCCCGGGCGCAGCACCACCGAGGCCCCGTCCAGGGCGGGCTCGGTGCGGCCGGGGAAGGCGACGGTGAGCCCCTCGGCCGCGATCACCGCCCCGGCCAGGGCGGGCGCCGGACGGACGCCGGCGGCCGGCAGCGGCGTCTCCAGCACCCGGAAGATCTCGTCGGCGGCGGTCAGGCCCTCGACGCTGGAGTGGTAGAGCGCGCCGACCTGGCGGATCGGGAAGTAGACCTCGGGCGCCAGGATCAGGATCAGCAGCCCGGTCTCCAGGTCGAGGGTGCCGTCGACCAGCCGGAAGCCGATGGTGACGGCGACCAGGGCGACCGAGAGGGTGGAGAGCAGTTCCAGCGCGAAGGAGGAGATGAAGGCGATCCGCAGGGTGCGCAGGGTGGCGCGGCGGTAGTCGGCGGTGATCCGGGCGATGGTGGCGGCCTGGGCGCGGGCCCGGTTGAAGACCTTGAGGGTGGGCAGCCCGGCGACCACGTCGAGGAAGTGGTGGGAGAGCCGGGACAGGGTGGTCCACTGCCGGTCCATCCGGGACTGGGTGGCCAGTCCGATCAGCACCATGAAGAGCGGGATCAGCGGCAGGGTGCCGGCGATGATCGCGGCCGAGGTGACGTCGGCGCCGACGATCCGCAGCAGCACCGTCACCGGGACGACCACGGCGAGCGCGAGCTGCGGCAGGTAGCGGGCGAAGTAGTCGTCGAGCGCGTCGACGCCCCGGGTGGCGAGGGTGGTGAGTTCGCCGGTGCGCCGGCCCGTCAGGTAGGCCGGGCCGAGCGCGGTGGCGTGGTCGAGCAGCCGGCGCCGCAGAGTGGACTTCACCCGGGCGACGGAGCGGTGCGCGGTCAGTTCGGTGAGCCAGCCGACCAGTCCGCGGCCGACCGCGGTGAGCAGCAGCAGCGCCAGCGGCGTCGTGAGCTCGTCGAGCCCGGCGCGCTGCTGGAAGCCGCGGACCACCAGTTCGGCGATCAGGCCGGCCTGGGCGACCACCAGGGCCGCGCCCGCCCCACCGAGGAGGACCGATCCGGCAAGGAAGGCACGGGTGGTGCGGGCGTACCCGAGGAGTCGGGGGTCGACCGGCTTCACGGCGTCAGGCCTGGTCGAGCGTGGCGCTCGGGCCGAGGGCGGCGGCCGGGTCGTGCCCGGGAATGTGCTGGACGCCGATCCGCTTGCGGAACACCCAGTACGTCCAGCCCTGGTAGAGCAGCACGAGCGGGGTGAAGACGGCGGCCACGATGGTCATCAGCTTGAGCGTGTACGGCGAGGAGGCCGCGTTGGTGACGGTCAGGCTCCAGGCCGGGTCGAGGGTGGACGGCATGACGTCCGGGAAGAGCGAGAGGAAGAGCATCGCGACCGCGGCGACGATGGTCGCCCCGGAGAGGACGAAGGCCCAGCCCTCGCGGGCGAGCTGGTTGGCGACCAGCGCGCCGACCAGCGCGAGCACGGCGATCACCAGGGCGGCGAGGCTCCAGCCGGTGCCGTTGTCCGCCTGGGTCCAGATCAGGAAGACCGCGGCGAGCGCCGCCGTCACCAGGCCGGTCCGCAGGGCCATGGCGCGGGCCCGGTCGCGGATCTCGCCGACCGTCTTGAGCGCGGCGAACACCGCGCCGTGGAAGGTGAACAGGCTGAGCGTGACCAGGCCGCCGAGCAGCGCGTACGGGTTGAGCAGGTCCCAGAAGCCGCCGACGTAGTTCTTCTGGGCGTCGATGTCGACGCCGCGGACGATGTTGGCGAAGGCGACGCCCCACAGGAAGGCCGGGATCAGCGAGGTCCAGAAGATCGCCTCCTCCCAGTTCCGCTGCCAGCGCGGTTCGGGCCGCTTGGCCCGGTACTCGAAGGCCACGCCGCGGACGATCAGGCAGACCAGGATCAACAGTAGCGGGATGTAGAAGCCGCTGAACAGGGTCGCGTACCAGTCCGGGAAGGCGGCGAAGGTGGCGCCGCCGGCGGTCAGCAGCCAGACCTCGTTGCCGTCCCAGACCGGGCCGATGGTGTTGATCAGCACCCGCCGCTCGGCGGTGTTGCGGGCGAGCGGCTTGGTGAGGACGCCGATGCCGAAGTCGAAGCCCTCCAGGAAGAAGTAGCCGATCCAGAGGACGGCGATCAGGACGAACCAGACGTCGTGGAGTTCCATGGTGTGACGGTCCTATCGATCCGCGGTGGGCCTCGGTTGGCGATCAGTGGGCGATCAGTAGGCGAAGGCGAGCGGCTTGTCGGCGTCCTCGTCCGAGGAGGGGCCGCGCAGCGAGGGGTCCTTGGCGGGCGGCTGCTCGTCGGTGACCGGGCCGGCCTTGGCGTACTTGACCAGCAGCCTCACCTCGACGACCGCGAGGATCGCGTACAGCGTGGTGAAGGTGGCGAGCGCGCCGATCTGGGTGCCGACGCTCACGTTGGGGGAGACGGCACTGGCGGTGGTCATCAGTCCGAAGACCGCCCAGGGCTGACGGCCCATCTCGGTGAAGATCCAGCCGAAGCTGTTGGCGATCAGCGGGAAGCCCATGGTGAGGATGCCGATCCGCCAGCTCCACTTGGTGAGGAACGGGCCGAGCTCGCGCTTCGGGGTGAGCATCAGCCTCGGCACCTCGGTGTCGCCGGTGCGGAACTCCTGGGCGAGGAACCGCTTCTTCCGGGTGGTCCAGAGGCCGATCAACCCGGCCACGAAGGAGGTCATCCCGAAGCCGATCATGAGGCGGAAGCCCCAGTAGGTGACGAAGATGCTCGGGATGTAGTCCTTGGGGTCGCCGCCGTACTTGGCGGCCTCGGCCTGGGCGGTGTCGTTGATGCCGGGGACGGCGGAGCTGAAGTCGCTGTTGGCGAGGAAGGACAGCGCTGCGGGGATCTCCAGCTCCACCGAGTTGTGGCCCTTGTTGACGTCACCGATCGCGAAGATCGAGAACGGGGCCGGGGCCTGGGTGTCCCAGAGCGCCTCGGCGGCGGCCATCTTCATCGGCTGCTGGCGGAACATCACCTTGGCCAGCGAGTCGCCGCTGAGCGCGGTGCCCAGGCCGAAGACGACGGCGAGGACGAGGCCGAGCCGCAGCGAGGTCCGCATCACGGCGATCCGCTTGGGGTCGGCGGCGGCGCTCTCGGGCTTGCGCTTGGCCTTCCAGAGGTGGAAGGAGGCGATGCCGACCATGAACGCGGCGCCGGTGAGGAAGGCGGCGGTCAGGGTGTGCAGGACGACGGTGACGCTGGTGTCCTGGAACAGCACCCGCGCGATGTCGGTGAGCTGGGCCTTCCCGGTGACCGGGTCGATCGCGTAGCCGACCGGGTGCTGCATCCAGGAGTTGGCGGCCAGGATGAAGTAGGCGGAGAGCACGGTGCCGAGCGAGACCATCCACATGCAGGCGCAGTGCAGCTTCCTCGGAAGCTTGTCCCAGCCGAAGATCCAGAGCCCGATGAAGGTCGACTCGAAGAAGAAGGCGATCAGCGCCTCCATCGCGAGCGGGGCGCCGAAGACGTCGCCGACGAAGCGGGAGTAGTCGGACCAGTTCATGCCGAACTGGAACTCCTGGACGATGCCGGTGACCACGCCCATCGCGATGTTGATCAGGAAGAGCTTGCCCCAGAACTTGGTGGCGTGGAAGTACTTCTCCTTGTTCGTCCGCACCCACGCGGTCTCCAGTCCGGCCACGATGGCGGCCAGGCTGATGGTGAGCGGGACGAAGAGGAAGTGGTAGACGGTGGTGATGCCGAATTGCCATCGCGCGATGGTTTCGTGAGCGATTGCCAGTTCCACGTCGCCCTCTCTCCCAACCGACCCGTCCGGGTCACATTTCGGACAAACTTCATCTATAGCCGCAGAGCATCGCCCGAGCCCGCACGCTTGCCCGCTTGTGAACGTGAACACGTTCACAAGCACAGTATCCATCACCCTTACAGCCGGGCTGCGGGCGGGGGTGGGGTTCGCGCCAGTGGCCGGATGGCTACGCTCCGGCTTCTGACCGGCGGCGATGCCGCGCGCGCCGCCGGTCGGACACCGGGCGACGCCGTGCGCACAGTCTGCGAAGCCGACCGCCCGGCCACAACGAGCGGCCGGGCGGATGGAAGGGCGGATGTGGACGATCCGTCGCATTGACAGCCGACTGATCATCCTCGACGGCCTACTCGCGAGGCCGTGTCCGCGACGCCGTATCCGCGCTCCCAGGAACAGCCCCGCGGAAAGCGCCAGCGCCTCCCCGGCCCCCGTGCCAGACTTCCACCCCATGCGAACGATCATCGAGACGATGGCCGGCCGGCTGGCCGGGGTCCCCGGCGTGGTCGGCGTCCTGCTCGGCGGCAGCCGCGCCCGGGGCGAGCACCGGCCCGAGTCCGACTGGGACCTCGGCGTCTACTACCGGGGCGCCCTCGACCTCGACGCCCTGCGGGAGTCGGCCGGACCGGGGGTCGAGGTGGCCGGACCGGGCGGGTGGGGGCCGTGGGTGAACGGCGGCGCCTGGCTGACCGTCGACGGCCTCGGCCAGGTCGACTGGATCCTGCGCGACCTCGACCGGGTCGACCGGGTGTGGGCCGACTGCCGGGAGGGCCGCTACGAGGTCGGCACCCAGGCCGGGCACCCGCTCGGCTTCTGGTCGCCCTGCTACCCCGGGGAGCTCGCGCTCGGCCGGGTGCTCGCCGACCCGACCGGTGAACTCGCCGCCCGCCAGGGTGAGTTCGCCCACTACCCGGAGCCGCTGCGGGACGCGCTGACCGGGGGCAGCTGGGAGGCCGGGTTCCTGCTCGCCGGAGCCGCCAAGGGCGCCGCCCGCGGCGACACCCTGTACGTCTCGCTCTGCCTCGCCCGCGCCGTCGGCGTCCTGGTCCAGGCGCTGTTCGCGGCCGACCGCCGCTGGTGCCTCAACGAGAAGGGCGCGCTCGCCGTCGCCGAGACCCTCCCGGGCGCCCCGGCCGGCTTCGGCCCCCGGGCCCGCGCCCTGCTCGCCGCCCCCGGCGACGGCCCGGCGGCGCTCACCGCCACCGTGGCCGCCGCCCGGGCCCTGGTCGAGGACACCGAGGCCGCGCTGAAAGCCTCCTGACCGTTGATCAGGGCCAGGGTCAGGGTCAGGCCCGGCCGAGCAGCTGGGTACCCGGAGCCGACGGGGCGCGGGCGGTGAAGTAGTCGACGAAGCCGCGCAGGAACTCCGCCACCGTGATCACGCCGTCCCCGTCCACGTCCAACTGGCGGAACCCGTGCGAGAGTTCGGCCGGGTGGACGCGGCGGCCGCCGAACAGCACCCGGTACTCGGCGAAGTCCAGCAGCCCGTCCCCGTCGGTGTCGGCGGCGGCGAACACGGCGCGCAGCGCGGGCAGCAGGCCGCCCTCCAGATAGGCCGGGTCGCGGTCGCAGCCCGCCAGCGTCGCGGCGACGTACTCGGCCCGGCTGATCCGGCCGTCCCCGTCCGCGTCCATGCCCGCCCGCAACTGCTCCCACCAGCCCTCGAAGGCCGCGTACACCTCGGCCTCGCCCGCCGCGGAGAGCTCCAGCTGCCAGCAGACGTTGTGCGCCATCGCCCGCAGGTCGTGGGCGGTGAGGTGGCCGTCCCCGGTCTGGTCGAGGACCTCGCGGAAGAACCGGTCCAGCCGGGGCGGCCGGGTGTCGCGCCCGGACGGCCGCCGGAACCGAGCCGGCGCGCTGCCGCCCGGGGAGCGGTAGCGGACCCGGTCCGGCAGCCGGGTCAGCACCACCCGGGCGCCGCGGTGCAGCAGCCGGGAGAGCAGGGCCGCGCGCCGGGTGCGGACCAGGCCGAACCGCTCCCGGTACACCGGCGGGAGGTCCGCCACGGTCAGCGCGACCAGCACCCGGGCGACCACCCCGCGCAGCAGCCGCCAGCCGACCGGCCCGAGGAACCACAGCCGCCGCGGGCAGGGCGCCACCTTCAGCGTGTCGTACAGCAGGTGACGCGCCGTCCCGGTGAACTCCAGCTCCTCGGCGGTCGTCCGGCGCAGATAGCCCGGCAGCTCGGCGGCGGTCGCCGGCAGCGCCCCGGCGGGCAGCCCGAACACGGCCGCGATCTCGGCGAACTCCCGGTAGCGCGCCTCCAGTTCCGCCGCCGTCAACGGCTCGCCGCTCAACTCCCGCATGGCGACGACCGATTCGAACAGGGTGAGCAGCACCCAGGCCCGGGTGGCCGGGTCGTGGGCGTCGTACTTGCGGCCGTCCGGGTCGGTGCCGGTGATCCGCCGGTGGGCCCGGTCCAGGCGCTGGACCTCGCGCCACAGCTGCTCCTGGTCCGCCTGGAACAGCCGCCGCCCGCTGCCGAGGGTGTGCTCGATCCGGCGCCACGGGTGCCCCCGGTACGTGGAGTGCTCGGCCATCCCGGCCGCGACCACCGGGTGGGACGCCTGGAGCACCACCAGCCGCCAGGCGACGAGGGCGAGCCGCCACTCGCTCAGGTCACGGCGGAAGGAGCCCTCGGGCCCGGACGACGATGGTGCCGACGACGGCGACGGTGACGCGGACGGTGACATGCGGACTCTCCCCGGTGCGGTGGCTTCCCCGCGTGCGAACTTTCCGGCCCGCCCGCCGGGGAAACCCGCCGAGTGAAAGTGTGATCGTCCTACTTAGCCGACTCCGCCGGAGCCGTCAGCGTGCCCAGCTCCGCCAGGTCGGCGGCGTCCAGGCGCAGCGCCGCAGCCGCGACGTTCTCCTCCAGGTGGGCCGGGGAGGAGGTGCCCGGGATGGCGAGGATCGCCGGCGACAGGGCCAGCAGCCAGGCCACCATCACCTGGGCGCGGGTGGCGCCGTGGCGCTCCGCGACCCGGCGCAGCACCGGGTGGTCCGGCACGCCGGTGCCGCCCAGCGGGTAGAACGGGACGAAGGCGGTGCCCCGCTCCGCGCAGTCGGCCAGCAGCCGGTCCTCGGCCTCGGTGTGCTCCAGCACGCTGTACTTGTTCTGCACCGCGACCACCGGGGCGAGCGCCCGCGCCTCGGCGAGCTGGGCGGCGTTCACGTTGCTCACGCCCAGGTGCCGGATCAGGCCCTCGTCCCGCAGCTCGGCCAGCGCGGCGAAGGGTTCGGCGATCGAGGTCTGGGTGGGCAGCCGACGCAGGTAGACCAGGTCCAGCCGGTCCACGCCGAGCTCGCGCAGATTGCGGTGGACGGCCGCGCGCACGCCGTCCCGGTCGGCCGGGTGCAGCCAGTTCCCCTCCGGGTCGCGGCCCGGGCCGACCTTGGTGGCGATCACCAGGTCGTCCCGGTAGGGGTGCAGGGCACGGCGGATCAGGCCGTTGGCGGAGACGTCCCGGTGGAAGTAGAACCAGGCGGTGTCGATGTGGTCGACGCCCAGCTCGACGGCCCGGCGCAGCACCCGCAGGCTCTGCTCCGGGTCGCAGGCGGGGCCGTGCCAGTCGTGGGCGGGCAGCTTCATCGCGCCGAAGCCCATCCGGGACACCGGCAGGTCGTCGCCGAGGAGGAAGGTGCCGGCCGCGGAAGCGTCACTGGTGATCGTCATGGCCCCAAGCCTCGGGCCCGCTCGCCGCGGCGCCGTCCGATCTGGCAGTTTGCTGCCATGAGCACCGATCGGATCATCACGCTGCACGGCGAGCACGAGCTCGTCCAACGGGCCGGCCACCTCTTCGTCGCCTCCCGCGAGGAGTTCCTGGTCGCCGCCGCCGATCTGATGACCTTCTCGGCGGGCGTCAACGCGGCCTTCCGCGAGGGGAAGCGGCCGCACGTCGTGCCCGGGCTGACCATGCGCAAGCTGTACACCCGGCGGGCCCTCGCCGATCCCGAGTCGCACCGGCGGCTGCGGCGGATCGCCGACTCCGGCATCGAGGTCCGGATCTCCGACGGGCCGATCGCGCGCGAGGCGATCATCATCGACCGGCGCACCGCGATCCTGGCCGGCCCGCCGGTCCGCGGCGTCCGCGGGTACACCGTGGTGCACACCCCGGAGGTGGTCGACGGCCTGCGCTCGCTGTTCCGCGCCACCTGGGAGACCGCCACCGACCTCGCCGACTGCACCGCCCCGCCGCCGCCCCTCACCGACCAGGCCCGCGGCATCCTCCGCACCCTCGCCGCCGGCCACACCGACGAGACCGGCGCCCGCCTCCTCGGCGTCTCCCTGCGCACCTACCGCCGCCGCGTCGCCGACCTCATGACCACCCTCGGCGCCACCTCCCGCTTCCAGGCCGGCCTCCTCGCCCAGGGCCTCCTGGAGGACGGAATCACCCCCGCCGACCACCGGTGAGCACCAGAGGGTGAGTGCCGAAGGGCGCCCCCCGCCGACCGCCGACGCGGTTTCAGCGCTGGTGGGGGAGTTCCAGGCGGAAGGTGGCGCCGGTGGTGGGGGTGGTGTGGAGGGTGAGGGCGCCGCCGTGGGCGTGGGTGAGGGCGGTGGCGATGGCGAGGCCGAGGCCGGCGCCGCCGCGCTGGTCGGGGCGGCTGCGGGAGGCGTCGACGCGGTAGAAGCGGTGGAAGACCAGGGCGGCCTGGTCGGCGGTGAGGCCGGGGCCGGAGTCGGCGACCTCCAGCAGGCAGGTGCCGCCGTCGGTGCCCACGCCGATCCGCACCGGGGTGCCCGCCGGGGTGTGCTTGACGGCGTTGCCGACCAGGTTGGTGACCACCTGGCGGAGCCGGGCCTCGTCGCCGAGGACGGGCGCGGGTCCGGGCGGGCCGCCGCCGGGGCCGGTGAGGGAGACCGGGCGGCTGGGGTCGAGCGCGGTGAGGTCGTGCAGGGCGTCGGCGGCGAGCGTGCGCAGGTCCATCGGGGCGAGGTCGAGCGGGCGTTCCTCGTCGAGCCGGGCGAGCACCAGCAGGTCCTCGACCAGGGTGCCCATCCGGATCGCCTCGCTCTCGATCCGGGCCATGGTGCGCTCCACGTCCGCCCGGGTGGGCAGGGCGCCCATCCGGTACAGCTCGGCGAAGCCGCGGATGCCGGCCAGCGGGGTGCGCAGCTCGTGCGAGGCGTCGGCGACGAACCGCCGCATCCGGGCCTCGGACTCGGCCCGGGCCTCGAACGCGGCCTCGATCTGGGTGAGCATGCCGTTCAGCGCGGTGGAGAGCCGGCCGACCTCGGTGTGCGGGGGGAGCTGCGGCATCCGGTGGGAGAGCTCGCCGGCGGCGATCCGCTGGGCGCCCTCCTCGATCCGGCGCAGCGGCCGCAGACCGGCCCGGACGGCGAAGAAGCCGAGGGCGGCGATCAGCACCACGACCGCGGCGCCGATGGCGAGGAAGGCGGTGCAGAGCCGCTTGACGGTGCCGTCGATGTCCTCGCGGGAGACCGCGACCATCACGTAGGCGGGGGTGGGCGCGGGCACAGCGAAGATGCTGGCCTGGACGTTCTGCCGCTGGATCGGCAGGACCAGGGCCCGCCAGGTGCGCCGGCCGCGCTGGTCGGGCAGGTCGAAGGGGGTGTCGGCGGAGGTCGCGGCGGGGTCGAGGCCGGCCAGCTGCGGGGCCGGGTCGCTCTCGGACATCGGCTGGCGGACGACCAGCTGCACCTTGCCGTCGGCGGTGAGGTACTGGACCAGGTACTGGCTGGGCAGGGCGGCCAGGTACTGCGGGGCGCGCTTGCCGCCGACCGCGGGCTGCGGCCGGGTGTCGGGCCAGCTGAGCCGGTTCGGGGCGCGGCGGGAGAGCGGTTCGCCGAAGCGCTGGAGCTGTTCGTCGAGCCGCTGCACCAGCTGGTGGCGGACGGTGCCGACGACGACGAGGTCGCTGACCGCCAGGCCGGTGAGGACCAGGACGAGGGCGAGGACCAGCAGCCGGGCGCGCAGCGACAGCCGGCCGAGCGGGCGGACGGCGCGGAGGCTGCGGAGGCTGCGGGGGAACGGGAGGCGCATGCGGGGCGGCGGGGCGGCCGGTCAGCCCTGCGAGGGGCGGCGCAGGGCGTAGCCGATGCCGCGCACGGTGTGGATCAGCTTGGGCCCGTGGCCGGGGCCGGAGTCGAGCTTGCGGCGCAGGTAGGAGATGTAGGACTCGACGATGGAGAGGTCGCCGCCGAAGTCGTAGGCCCAGACGTGGTCGAGGATCTGGGCCTTGGAGACCACCCGGCCGACGTTGGCCATCAGGTAGTGCAGCAGCTTGAACTCGGTCGGGGAGAGCGCGACGGTGGCGCCGCCGCGGGTGACCTCGTGGGCTATCGGGTCGAGCACGAGGTCGGCGACGATCAGCCGGCCGTCCTCGGCCGGTCCGCCGGAGCGGCGCAGGATGGCGCGGATCCGGGCGATCAGCTCCTCCAGGCTGAACGGCTTGGTGACGTAGTCGTCGGCGCCGGCGGCGAGGCCCTGGACCTTGTCGCCGACGCCGTCCTTGGCGGTCAGGAAGAGCACCGGGAGGTGGTCGCCGGAGTGGCCGTGGGCGGGGCCGGCGATCAGGCCGCGGCTGGTCTGCTCGCGGAGCCGCTGGACCACGGTGAAGCCGTCGAGGTCGGGCAGCATGACGTCGAGGACGACCAGGTCGGGGCGGTCGGCGGCGATCAGTTCGAGCGCCTCGGCCCCGCTTCCGGCCGAGGCGACCCGGAAGCCGGAGAAGCGGAGCGAGGCGGAGAGCAGTTCGCGGATGTTCGGTTCGTCGTCGACGACGAGCAGGTAGGCCTCCCCCGGGCCGCCGTTGTTCACCGCCGAGGTTCCTGGTGTCGACACAGTGCCTTGCACGGGGGTTCCGCCTCCCGGTCGGACGATGGCGTTCAGCTTGAGGCTAGCCCGGGGAGGCTATGGGCCATCGATGAATGTTGGATTAACACCTTATCGGGCGGTTTTATACGGACGAACCCCCAGGTGCGCTCCGGGAGGTGTGCGGACGGGTCAGCCGCCGGAACCGGGTCGGGTCCCGGCGCCCCCGCCGGCGCCGAAGCCGGTGGCGCCCTCGACCAGCTGGGTCGCGGCGTAGCCGCCGTCCGGCGCCGGGGTGCCGACCACGGTCACGCTCTGGCCGGGCTGGAGGTCGCCGACCTTGCCCTCCTTGTTGAGCTGCACCTTGGTGGCGTCGCCGGTGGTCACCTTGACCGTGTTGCCGTTGGCGTCGGTCAGGTAGACGGTGGTGCCGTCCACGGCCTTGACCGTCCCCCGGGTGAAGCCGCCCTGGCCGCCCGGACCACCCTGACCGCCCTGACCCCCTTGGCCGCCCTGCCCGCCCTGGCCGTTGCGGCGGTTGCCGTTGCCGCCGCCGGGGCCGGTCGCCCCCGGCCGCGGCTGCTGGGCCCCGGCGGCGGCCGTCCGGCCCGAGCCGGCCGGGGTGCGGTCCTTCTGGAACCAGACGCCGCCCGCGAAACCGGCGGTGGCGAGCACCGCCCCGGCCAGCGTGAGCGTCACCCAGGGCAGCCGGCGGCGCGGCGGCGCGGCCAGCTCGGCGCTGACGTCCCGGGCGTCCGGCGGGGTGGACAGCAGGACGACCTGCTCGGCGGCGGTGCCGGCCGGGGTCCCGGTCGGAGTCCCAGCGGGGGTGGTCGGATCGGTCTCGTTGCTCATGGTCTGCGGGTCCTTGATCACTCGTGCCGGAGGGCGTCGATCGGGCGCAGCGAGGCGGCCCGGTTGGCGGGGTAGCTGCCGAAGAACAGGCCGATGGCGACGGCGATGCCGAACGCGCCGAGCACCGACTCGGGGATGACCACCGGCTCGATGCCGACGATCCGGAAGCGCGCGCCGGCGATCCCGGCCAGCACGCCCAGCCCGGCGCCGATCACCGACAGCAGGGTGGCCTCGGTCAGGAACTGCCCGAGGATCACGCCGCGCGGGGCTCCCAGCGCCTTGCGGATGCCGATCTCCCTGGTCCGCTCGGTGACCGTGACCAGCATGATGTTGGTGATGCCGATCCCGCCGACCAGCAGCGAGATCGCGGCCACCGCGCCGAGCAGCACGGTGAAGGTCCTGGTCGTCGACTCGCGGGCGCTGAGCAGCGAGGCCTGGTTGCCGATCCGGAAGTCCGCCTTGGCCGGGTCGGCGATCGCGTGCGTGCCGAGCAGCACCCGGGTGATCTCGGCCTGGGCGGCCGCCGTGGTCTCCGCCGAACTCGCCTGCACCAGGATCTGGTTGACCGAGCCGAAGCCGGTGAACGCGTTCTGCACCGTCGGCAGCGGCGCGATCAGCACGTCGTCCGGGTCGGTGAAGCCGGTGCCGCCCTTGGCCCGGAGCACGCCGACCACGGTGAACGGGGTGCCGCCGACGGTGACCGCCTTGCCCACCGGGTCGGCGCCGGCGAACAGCTGCCGGGCGGTGGTGGCGCCGAGCACCGCGACCTTGCGGGAGTTGAGCACGTCGTCCGAGGTGAAGTACTCGCCGCGCTCGACCTTCTGGTTGGCGGTCTCGAAGTAGGCCGGGTAGGTGCCGACGATCGAACCGGGGTTGTACGCGATGTCCCCGTACAAGGCGGTGCCGCTCGCCGTCACCACCGGCGCCACCGAGCGGACGGCGTGCGCGTCCGCCTCGGTGGCCAGCGCCCGGGCGTCGGCGACGGTGAGCTTCTTGGCGCCGGCCGCGGAGCGCGCGCCGCCGGAGGCGGAGCCGGCCGTCACGGTCAGCGCGTTGGTGCCGAGCGAGGTGATCGACTCCTTGACCGCGACCGAGGAGCCGTTGCCGACGGCCAGCAGCAGGATCACCGAGGCGACCCCGATCAGCACCCCCAGCATGGTGAGCGCGGAGCGGACCTTGTTGGCGGCCAGGCCGCCGACGGCGAAGCGGAGCATCTGCCAGAGGATCACGCCGGCACCCCCACCGGGAGCGCCGCGGGCGGCGGACCGACCACCGGGGCCTGCCGGACGTCCGCGACGATCGCGCCGTCCACCAGCCGCAGCACCCGCTTGGCGTGCCGGGCGACCTCGTCCTCGTGGGTGATCAGGACGACGGTGCGGCCGGTGGCGTTGAGGCCGTCGATGAGCGCGAGCACCTCGGCGGTGGAGCGGCTGTCGAGGTTGCCGGTGGGCTCGTCGGCGAGCAGCATCGCGGGCGCGGTGACCAGCGCCCGGGCCACCGCGACGCGCTGCTGCTGGCCGCCGGAGAGCTGGTTGGGCCGGTGCCCGGAGCGGTCGGCCAGGCCGACCAGGGAGAGCGCGGCGAGCGCCCGGCGCCGGCGCTCGGCGGCGCGCACGCCCGCGTAGGCGAGCGGGAGCTCGACCTGGGCGAGCGCGGCGGTGCGCGGGACGAGGTTGAAGGACTGGAAGACGAAGCCGATCTTGCGGTTGCGGACCAGGGCGAGCTGCCGCTCGTCCAGGTGGCCGACGTCGGTGCCGTCGAGCAGGTAGCGGCCGGAGGTCGGCACGTCGAGGCAGCCGAGGATGTTCATCAGGGTGGACTTGCCGGAGCCCGAGCTGCCCATCACCGCGACGTAGTCGCCCTGCTCGATGTCGAGGTCGACGCCCAGCGGGGCGCCGGTGGCCGGGTCGTCCGGGCCGCGCAGGGCGTGCACGGTCGCGTCGCCGTGGCCGTAGGACTTGGTGAGCCGGCGGATCCGGATCACCGGCGGGGCGGTCTCCGGGTGGGCGGTCTCCGGGTGGGCCGGGAGGTGGGGAGCGGGCGTCATCGGTTGCCGCCCCGGCCGGTGCCGCCCGCGGCACCCGCGCCGCCCGCCGCACCGCCGACGCCGGCCACGCCCGCGCCGCCGGCACCGCCCGCGCCGGAGCCGTTCCGGCCGCCGCCCTGACCGCCCTGGCCGCCGTTCGCGCCGTTCGCGCCCGGGAAGGAGCCGTTGGGGAAGCCGTTCGACCCGCTGGTGGAGGCCAGCTCGACCTTGTCGCCCTCGCTCAGCCCGGAGATCACCTGCACGGTGGTGTCGCCCTCGACGCCCACCCCGACGGTGACCCGCTCGGTGCCGCCGTCCGGCCGGACCAGGGTCGCGGTGCGGCTCGCGCCGGTGCCGGACAGGGCCGAGGTGGGCAGCGACAGGGCGTTGTCCGCCTCGCCGGTGACCACCGAGACGGTGGCGCTGAGGCCGGTGCGCAGCTTGCCGGTGTCCCCGGCGAGCTGGAGCGTCGCCGCGTACTGGACGGCGGCCGAACCGCCGCCGCTGCCGCTCACCGGCAGCGGGCTGATCGCCAGCACGGTGGCATTGAACTTGCTGTCGGACTGCGCGTTCAAGGTGACGGTGGCGGCCTCGCCCTTCTTCAGCTTGAGCGAGTCCAGCTCGGAGAAGTTGGCGGTGACCTGCATCCCGGTCGGGTTGGTCAGCACGATGAAGCCGCTGGGGGTGGCGGTGCCCGAGGAGGACGACTTGGCGGCGGAGGACCCGCCGCCGGACCCGCCGGAGCCGCTGCCGCCCGTGCCGACGGTGTCGCCGGCCTTGGCCGCCACCGAGGCGACGGTGCCGTCCACCGAGGCGGTGAGCGTCGTCCCGGCCAGCGCCGCCTGGGCGTTGGCCAGGTTGGTCTGGGCGGTGGCGAGCTGCTGCTCGGCCTGGGCGACCGCCGCCTCGTCGACCTTGGTGGTGCTGATGGTGGTGGTCTGCGGCTCGGGGACGGCCGGCGGCGGCGCCGGGACGGTGGCCTGCGCGGAGGGGCTGGTCTGCCCGGCCGAGCCCTGCCCGGAGGCGTCGGTCTGCGGGGCGGACGCGCTGCTCCCGCCCGCCCCGCGACCGCCGCTCGCCCCGGTGGCGCCGGTCGACCCCGCCGAGCCCGCCGATCCCGTCGCGCCGGCCTTGGCCGGCAGCTGCTGGACCGTCGTCGTGGTGACCCCCGCGCGGGCCTTCGCCAGATTGGCGGTGGCGGTGTTCAGCGCGGCCTGCGCGGCGTCCACCTGCTGCTGGGCCGCGGTGGTGTCGACCGTGGCGAGCACCTGCCCCTTGGTCACCTGGTCCCCCACGGCGACCTTGACGGCGGTGAGCCGGCCGCCGGTGGTGAAGTCCTGGGCGGCGTCGGTGGGCGACACCAGGGTGCCGGTTCCGGACACCGTGGCCAGGACCGTGCCCTTGCCGACGGTGGCCGTCCGGACCGGCGCCTTGGCGGCCGCCGTCCCGGTGCCGTCGTCCAGCACGGTGTACGCGAGGGCGGCGGCGCCGAGCAGGGCCACCCCGAGCGCGGAGTTGACGAGGACGGCACCTCGCCGTCGCGGGAACACCTTCATGGCGGACAGCTTCCCGGGGCGCTCTTGGGCCGTCCTGGGCGCCGGCTGGGAGGAGGCTGAGCGGCCGAACCGGGGCATTTGGCCACGCTCCGCCCGCCGGCGGGGCCCGGGCCGGGCCGCGCCGGGGGAAACGTTGACCGAGCTCCCAGCCTCCTCCCAGGGATCCACAGCCACTACCGATCCACCGCCACCGGAAACGCCGCAGCCGCCGGAAACGCCGACGGCGGAGCGGTCCGACCACCCGGGCCGGTCCGCTCCGCCGTCGGCGCGCTACGGGGCTACAGCTCTACAGCTCCAGAGCTCCAGAGCTCTAGAGCTCCTTGCGGAAGGCCTCCGCCACGGCGAGGAAGATCGAGTTGCCCTCGACCTCGCCGATCGAGATCCGCACGCCCTCCGGGAACGGCCGGACGATCACGCCGGCCTCGGCGCAGCGGGCCGCGAACTCCTGCGAGCGCTCGCCGAGCGCCAGCCAGACGAAGTTGGCCTGCGAGTCCGGGATCTCCCAGCCCTGGGCGCGCAGCCCGGCCACCACCCGGTTGCGCTCCTCGATCAGCGCGTCCACCCGGACCATCAGGGCGTCCTCGGCGCGCAGCGAGGCGACCGCCGCGTCCTGGGAGAGCTGGGTGACGCCGAACGGCACCGCGGTCTTGCGCAGCGCGTTCGTCACCGGCTCGTGGGCGATCGCGAAGCCGACCCGCATCCCGGCCAGGCCGTAGGCCTTGGAGAAGGTGCGCAGCACGCACACGTTCGGGCGGTCCCGGTAGAGGTCTATGCCGTTGGGCACCTCGGGGTCGCTGATGAACTCGATGTACGCCTCGTCGACGACGATCAGGATGTCGGCCGGGACGGCGTCCAGGAAGCGCTCCAGCTCGGCGCGGTGGATCACGTTGCCGGTGGGGTTGTTCGGGTTGCAGACGAAGATCAGCCGGGTCCGGTCGGTGACGGCGGCCAGCATCGCGTCCAGGTCGTGGTCGCCGCCGGCGGTCAGCGGCACCGGGACCGGGGTCGCGCCGGCGATCCGGGTGACGATCGGGTAGGCCTCGAAGGAGCGCCAGGCGAACATCACCTCGTCGCCCTCACCGGCGGCGATGAAGATCAGCGACTGGGCGATGCCGACCGAGCCGGTGCCGAGGGCGATGTGCTCGGTAGGGACGTCGAAGCGCTTGGCCAGCTCGGCGGTGAGCTCGGTGGCGCCCATGTCCGGGTAGCGGTTGAGCTTCCCGGCGGCCTTGACGGCCGCGTCCAGCACGCCGGGGAGCGGCTCGTAGGGGTTCTCGTTGGAGGACAGCTTGTACGCGTCGGCGCCGGCCGGCTTGCCGGGCTTGTAGGCGGGGATGCCGTCCAGGGTCGGCCTGAGGCGAGGGCCCTGTGCTGCGGTCACGGTCGTTCTCCTTTGTCTGTCCGCTGCGTTCGCCCGGCGCGGTCGGGGTCACCGCCGTTGTCGGGTCGTCGGAACGCACCCGGTTCCACCCCGGTCGGGTGCCCTGAACGATACCGATCCGTGCTCACCCGTAGGAGTGAGATGCCCGGTCGGGTTACAGGTGCAGATCAGCCATTCTGCCGGGTTCCTTTGGCACATGTCAGAGGTAAACCGGCTGGTTTCGGACGGGTATCGAAGGGGCGCACGCGGGCTCACTCATGGAGAAACGTATCTCCACAGGCTCCCAATGCGCCGGTCACAGACCCTTGTCAGGAGCCATACGATCGGTCCGCCATGACAGCAGCAGCCAACCAGAGCGGTCGGCGACCCACCACCTCACGGCGTCTGGAGCGGGCCGGCATCCGGGATGTGGCAGCAGCCGCCGGAGTGTCGATCACCACCGTCTCCGACGCGCTGAACGGGAAGGGCCGCCTGCCCGACGAGACCAGAAGCCGGGTGCGCGAAGTCGCCGAGCGCCTCGGCTACCGCCCCTCGGCGGCCGCACGGACCCTGCGCACCGGGCGGTCCGGCCTGATCGGCCTGACCGTCACCACCTACGGCGAAGAGCCGTTCACCTTCACCGAGTTCGCCTACTTCGCCGAGATGGCCCGGGCCGCCACCAGCGCCGCCCTCGGCCGCGGCTACGCGCTGGTGGTGCTGCCCGCCTCCTCCCGGCACGACGTCTGGGGCAACATCGCCCTGGATGGCACCGTGGTGATCGACCCGCCCGACCAGGACCCGCTGGTCAGCGAGCTGTACCGGTCCGGCGTCCCGGTGGTCAGCGACGGCAAGCCCGGGAACTGCCCGGTCACCGCCTGGGTCGACAACGACCACGAGGCCGCCGTGCTCGGCATCCTCGACCACCTCTCCGAGGCCGGCGCCCGCCGGATCGGCCTGCTCACCGGCACCAGCACCGACACCTACACCCGGCTCTCCACCGAGGCCTACCTCGGCTGGTGCGCCAAGGTCGGCCAGGAGCCGGTCTACGAGACCTACCCCGCGCACGACCCGGCGGCCGGCGCGGTCGCCGCCGACCGGCTGCTGGCCCGTCCCGACCGGCCGGACGCCGTCTACGGCCTCTTCGACCCCAACGGCACCGACCTGCTGGCCGCCGCCCGCCGCTACGGCCTGCGGGTGCCGGACGACCTGCTGCTGGTCTGCTGCAGCGAGAGCGACGTGTACGCGACGACCGAGCCGCCGATCACCACCCTCTCGCTCAAGCCGCGCCGGATCGGCACCACGGTGGTCAACCTGCTCATCGACGCCATCGAGGGCGTCGACTCCGGCACCGGGGTCGACATCGCCCGGCTCTTCCCGCCCCGTTTCCGCACCGCGGGCACCGGACCGCCGCCCGGCACCCTGATGCCCACCGAACTCATCGTCCGCGCCTCCTCCCAGCGGCGGAGCCCGCGCACCACGGTCAGCCCGCCCCGCCCACCGGGCGAGGTGTGACCTGGGCCCCTCGGGTGTGGTCTGGACCACACCCAGCCGGGACAAAACGGACCTGACGGACCGCCCGGCTGACGCTCCGGAGGATTGGATACCCACCAGGTGACGACGCCGGGAGAGTGGTCTTCCTATGATGGGCGAATGACACCCGAGGACCGCTTCCCCGGGCCTGAACACCCGGACTCAGGCCCCCGCCACCAGCCGGACCTCGATGTGCTGCCGTACGGCACCTATTACGAACCGGACCCTTCCGGCGGTTACCCCGGCACCGCGTACGAGGCGGAGACGTACAGCGGGTACGGCGGAGCGCGGTACCTCGAACAGCACTGGCCCGCCGCGGGCCCCGAGCACGGGCACACCGTGCACGCCCACGGGCCGGAGCCCGCGCACGGCGAGCACCCCGGCTACGAGCCGACCCTGCCCGACCACCCCTCCCCCGTCCGGGGCGACGACCCGCCGACCATCGAGCTCGGCCCCCCGCTCCCCGAGCCCGGCCTGCCGTACCACCCGTACCCGGCCCCCGCCCCCGGCGAGCCGCCCGGCCCGCTCTACGTGGTCGGCGACGTCCACGGCTACCTGGACGAGCTGCGCGCCGCGCTGCGCCACCAGGGCCTGATCGACGAGGGCGGCCACTGGTCCGCCGGCCGCGCCCGGATGTGGTTCCTCGGCGACTTCACCGACCGCGGCCCCGACGGCATCGGCGTCATCGAGCTGGTCATGCAGCTCGCCGCCGAGGCCGCCGCCGCCGGCGGCTACTGCCGGGCGCTGATGGGCAATCACGAACTGCTCTTCCTGGGCGCCGCCAAGTACGGCGACGAGCCCGTCCAGTCCACCGCCGGCACCGCCTCCTTCCTCGCCGCCTGGCGGCTCAACGGCGGCCAGCAGCACGACCTGGAGCGGCTGGAGGGCCACCACATCGCCTGGCTCCGCCGGCTGCCCGCGATGGCCCTGGAGGACGGCCACCTGCTGCTGCACTCCGACACCACCGCGTACCTGGAGTACGGCGAGTCGATCGCCGAGGTCAACGACGCCGTCCACGACCTGCTCTCGGGCGAGGGCGTCGACGAGTGGTGGGACTGCTTCCGCCGGTTCACCAAGCGGTTCGCCTTCCGCGGCGACGCCGGCCCGATGGCCGTCCGCGAGCTGCTGGACATCTACGGCGGGACGCGCATCGTGCACGGGCACAGCCCGATCCCGTACCTCACCGGCGCGGTGCACGCCGACGACGGCGTGCCGCCGCACATCCCGGGCCCGTACGTCTACGCGGACGACCTGGCCGTCGCCATGGACGGCGGCGTGACCATGGAGGGCCGCCTGCTCGTCGCCCGCCTGCCGATCTGAGCCGACCAGCGCCTCCCCCGGGGCCGGACCCGTACGCGGTCCGGCCCCGTGCCATCCCCCCTTGACGCACCGTCAACCGAACGCCCGTTCCCGGCGCCCGGGCGGTCGCGCACGCGCACCCCGGGGCGCGAAAAACCGGAAAGTCACTGTCGACGCGGCCGCACCCGCCCCTACCATCGAGGGCACACCACACCCGGCCGCCCGTGTGGCGGCCCGTCTCCGCGCCCCGCCCCGCGCCCGCGGGGCCGAGCGGCCGGGGTCTGCCCGAACGGGGTCCCCATGAACGACGCCCCGCACCTGCTCGCCGAGGACCGCCCGGACTTCGAGCGCCTCCTCGACGCGGCACTGCGCGACGAAACCGTCCTCACCGCCCTGCGCGCGCCCGGCGCGCCCACCCCCGACGAGCTGCGCGCCCGCGCCCTCGCCGCCGCCGACACCGTCGCCGCCCCGGCGGCCACCGAGTACCGGCACTACCTGCGCCTGCGCGAGAGCCTGCGCGACACCCCGCCCCCACCCCCGCCACCGGGCGAACCCACCGCCCCCGGACTGCTCGCCCAGCTCCGCTCGGCCAACGGCGGCGCCGGCCTCCTCCCGGTGCTGACCGTGCTCACCCCGATCCTCGCCTGGGCCGCCGCCCTGGTCCTGCTCCTGCTCGGCTACACCCTGCGCGCCGCCGACCCGGACATCGCCCTCGGCCGCTCCCTGCTGACCGCCGGCTGGCTGGCCCTCGCCGCCGGCGTGGCCGCGATGGCCGTCGGCATCGTCGGACTGATCCTCACCGCCCTGCGCGACGGCTCCACCCCACCCGTCCCGCCCGGCACCGACCCCGACCTCGCCGCCGAACTCGCCGACGCCCGCCACGACTGGCACCAGGCCCTCCGCACCCGCGCCCTCCCCCCGTACCTCACCACCGCCACCGCCCACCCCGGCCCCGCCCTCACCAGCGCGGACGACCTCTGACCGGAGCCCCCGGACGACGCGAAACCGCCCCGGGAG
Source organism: Kitasatospora sp. NPDC093806 (assembly GCF_040683335.1). Classification (NCBI taxonomy): domain Bacteria; kingdom Bacillati; phylum Actinomycetota; class Actinomycetes; order Kitasatosporales; family Streptomycetaceae; genus Kitasatospora; species Kitasatospora sp. NPDC093806. The sequence continues at coordinate 2,781 of NZ_JBFBDO010000083.1, read as the reverse complement.
GCTTGGCTTCCGGGGCGGTTTCGGGTGGTGGGGGCGGGTCAGCCCCGGGTGGTGCGGCGGGTGCGGCGGGCCAGGGTGATGGCGGTGGCGCCGACGGCCAGCAGGGCGGCCGCGATGGCCGCCGGGACGGCGAGGTTCGACGAGCCGGTGTCGGCCAGCTCGGGGCCGGCGGCCTTGGTCGGGGACGGCTTGGCGGCGGCCTTGGCGGCCGTCGTCGGGGACGGGGAGGCGGTCGGCTTGGCCGGGGTCGCGGTGGCGGACGGCTTCGCGGTCGGGGCGACGGCGCCCGGGTTGACGCAGTCGGGGGCGCCGTCGACCGGCGTCGAGGCGAGGCGCTGCGTGGTCCAGAAGAGGACCGGGCCGGCCCCCGGGTAGTAGCCGAAGCCGAGCTCCGGGTCGGAGTTGTCGAGCTTGAAGTTCTTGCCGAGGGTGATCCGGGCGTTCAGGCTCTGGTTGCCGACCGGGCCGGTCGCCCACTTCGCCACGTCGACGGTGCCGCCGACCATGCCCACCGCGCCCAGGTCGACCCGGTGCCAGCTGCCGTCCTTCGGGTCCTGGACGTCCACCTCGGCGTCGCAGGCGGCCGGGCCGTTCATCGAGCCGACGCCCTGGCCCTGCCAGAGGAAGAAGGAGGCCGTGGTGAGGTGCCAGTCGAAGTTGTTGGCGGTCTTGATCGAGACCTTGAACGGGTGCGGCTTGCCGTCCGCCGGGATCGACTTCGGCAGGCCCTCGATGGCGGTGGTCAGACCGGTGACCTTGACCGACTTCCCGGTCCGCGACGCCCAGTCCTGGGCCTGGCCGTCCGGGCCCAGCCGCGCCCCGGCGAAGGCCTCCAGGTTGACGTCGACCGCCGGTCCCTCGTGCTTGGACTGCACCAGCTTGAAGCGCAGCTTGAAGGTCCGGGCGGCGTGCGGCTGCACCTCCACCCCGGCACCGGTCAGGTCGGCGGCGGTGCCCTCGTAGCCGTCGGGGTCGCTGCTCAGCTTCTGCGCGACCAGCTTGACCGGCTGCCAGGCACCGGAGTCGCCGTCGGCGTACTCCGCGACGACCTGGTCCAGACCCAGCGCCTGGGAGCCGATGTAGATCAGCACGTGTTCCGCGGCGGAGGGCTGATCGGTGTCGTTCTTCAGCGTCACCGTCCCCTCGGACCAGCCGCCGCCGGGCGTCACGGAGGAGAACCCGTCGATCGTGACGCCGTGGAGCGAGTCGCCGGGCGCCGCCTGGGCGGACGGCGCGGCCAGCGCGAGCGGGGACGCGACCAGCGCCGCCGCCATGAGCACATGACGAAGTCTCACATCTACCTCAATGGTTCGAAATGGCCGCATTTCTGAATGGCGGCTGCGCGGATTTCCCCCCACCGCGCGGGCGGCAGACTATCCGATCGAAGTAATGGAGTGTCAACCAACTATTCCACCGCATAAATTCGACATAAATCGACAAAGCGCCGCTCCGACCAGGGCCCCGCGCCCTCCCCCGGCAGGGGGATGGGGTTCACCCCTGCCGACGACGCCGCCACCCGGCGCCCGCTGGAATCGTCGACACCAGCAGCCGGACCGGCCACCGTCCGGCGACAGCGGAGGGGAAACGGAAAACCATGAGCGCGCGCAGCACGCTGGAGAAACTGCACGGCCGGACCGCCGCCGGAGTCCCGCGCTGGGCCGTCCGGACCGCCTACGTCACCAGCCTCACCGCCCTGCCCGCCGGCATCTGGCGGATCGCCGCCTTCACCTTCGACGCGCCGCTGCTGGAGCCCAGCACCGAACCGGTCGGCGGCGACGCGATCCTGTGGTGGTACGTGATCGTGCTCAGTGTGATCAGCGAGGCGCTCGCCTTCCTCGCCATCGGCCTGGTCAGCGAGTGGGGCGAACGGTGGCCCCGGTGGATCCCTTTCCTCGGCGGCCGGCCCGTCCCCACCCTCGCCGCGGTGATCCCGGCCGGGCTCGGCGCCGCCGCGCTGATGGTCCTGCCGTACTCGCTGCTGATGGGCGCCTTCGGGCTGGGGATGACCGGCGAGCCCAGCGGCCTGGTCACCCACGGCTACCAGACCGTGCTCTTCTGGCTCTGCTACCTGCCGCTCGGGCTCTGGGGCCCGCTGCTCGCCGTCCTCACCGTGCACTACCACCGCCGCCGCAACCGCCCCGCCGCCCGCCCCCGGCCGTCGACCGCGCTCGCCGCCTGAGGCACCGATCACCCGGCGCGCGACGATCATTAACCAATCCAGTCTTGATCGCACCGACCGCCCGGCGGATCGTAGAAGGCACCCACCCGGCAGCACCCTCCTCCCACTGGAGCCACCATGCCCACCCTCCGCGTGAAGGCCTTCGACCACCTCGTGCTCAACGTCGGCGACGTCGAACGATCGCTGGAGTTCTACAGCGGCCTGCTCGGGCTGGAGCCGGTCCGGGTCGACGAGTGGCGGGCCGGCAAGGCCCCCTTCGTGTCGGTCCGGATCTCCCCGGAGACGATCATCGACCTGACCGCCCGCGAGCGCGGCGAGTCCAACGTCGACCACATCTGCCTCACCGTCGACCCGCTCGACTGGCAGGAGGTCCTCGACGCCGGCACCTTCGACGTCCTCGAAGGCCCGGTCGACCGCTACGGCGCCCGCGGCAACGCCACCTCGATCTACGTCCGGGACCCGGACGGCAACACCGTCGAGCTCCGCTGGTACCCCGAGGACGCCGCCTGACCGGCCCCCGAACCACCACGGTGCGGCCCCGGCACGGGGGTCCGGGGCCGCACCGAGCACGAACGCCGCCCCGGGAGCCGGCGGGCTTCCGG